>JAFZJK010000172.1 GCA_017553965.1 Lachnospiraceae bacterium
ACCCAGTTTGCCTTTGAAGAATTGCCGTTACGAAGAAGTACGCCCTTTGAGTTCCAAACCTGAACCTCTACGTTATTTGCACAATCACCCTCACATACTACTGAGAAAACGAAATCGTAAGTATGCTTTATCTTGATCATGTAGTAGGTTGACTTTGTCTCCTGGTTTGAAGAACCGAGCAGAGTGCCCTTAACAGTCTCACCGATGGTTAACTTTTTTGCCACTTCCTTCTGATAGTCGGTGGGACCTGTAGCTGCAGAAACAGACTCAGCAAAAAGTGTACCTGTTAAACAGATAGCTGCGGTAAGAACGAAAACAAATACTCTCTTTAAAACCTTTAACATACGAATATTCCTTTCTTTGTCTTATATTTGTAGCCTTTAATGCTCCCCCGGCTACATGTCTCTTTTTACAAGCGTTATAATACCATAAAAATTTCATTTTGGCAATAAAAAACTCCTGCCCTACTTTTGACAGGAGTTATCATACTGATTAAAAGCGCTTAAATTATACCGCTACAGCCTTATTTGACTCATAATAATCCGCAAAAAGCTTTCTTGAGGCTTCCATAGTATCCTGACTGATCTGGGGAAGGTCTCTGCCCCATGCGCCAAGTGCCTGCTTAAAGCCCTTTTCCATGGCTGCTTCCATCTTATGCATCATATCCTCGTCATCACCTGCGATAGCAGAAGCAAAATCAAACAGCCTCTGTGAGGTCTGCTTTACGCCCCAGTAACCATCCTCAGCTATGTCTTTTTCCGCCTGAGCCTTTACCTCAGGTGTAACCGTAAAGTTACCCTTTGCCAAGAACTTCCAGATATCGTCGGTCTTAGCCAGTGTATCGGCCTGACCGGTCATAAGGCTTGATACGATGTTTGTCAGCTGGTTCTGCCTGTTTTCCTGATCGGCTTTAAGCTGAGATATAATGGATGCTCTCTGCTCCTTACTCATCTTGTTGATGGTATAGGTAGGCTTAAGGTCTTCCTTTTCAGTTACCTCATATATGGCTGCCGGAGTACCGGACAATACCTGTGATACCTTCTTTACGGGAGTCACGGGATTAACGGCACCGGAGGCTTCGGTATGGGTCATATTGTAGATCCTGCCCGTAGCATAAATGCTTCCGGCATTATAATAATCATTTATTCTAAGATCCATAGTAACCTCCTTTCCGGATAAAAAGCCAATCCACCTATTAATTCATACTCATTATCTCACCAAATCATGTTTTTGTCAAGTAAAACCCCCTTGGGACTAAACAAGGGGGCTTTATACGAAATCATATATGAAGCTTTATGATGTTAAAAACTGGGCAAGTGCAACCATTACCGGCATCGTAATGATACTTACTATCGTGGTAAGCGATATCATACCTACCGACACCTCGGTATTTCTTCCAAACTTCTGTGCCAGCATACCGCTGAGTGCTGCCGAGGGAGCCGAGCATGCTATAATACAGGATGTAGCCACGTTCGTATCGCACCTTAACAACAGGCATACACCAAGTGCCGTAAGAGGCGAAATGATCAGTCTCAAAACTGCACCGACATATACCCACAGGTTGGTGAAGGTCGCCTTTACATCCATATTTGCAAGATAAAAACCGATTATCAGCATAGGGATAGGCGTATTAAGTGTGGAAAATGAAGCAAGCGGCGAATATATAAGCTCCGGAAGCTTTATCTGAGCCACAAAAAGTATAAGTCCGATAAAAATACCTATTATCGGAGGGTTAAGTATTATCTTTTTTATATTAACCTTTGTCTTTTCCTTGCTTAAGAGCTTAACACCGTATGTCCAGATATAGCAGTGGAACATCGCGATATATGCCGCCCCGTAAAATACTCCTATATCCCCGAGTATGGCTTTTTGCAAAGGAAGTGCAAAATACCCGGCATTCGGAAAAGCAGAAGCAAACTGCATAACACAGTTTTTGTCAGGATTTTTTTCCTTCATAACGATACGTGCCAGAAGGCAGTTTATAAAGAAAACTATAAATGCAGACAAAAACGAAAGTCCCAGATTAACTATCAGGTCGGACTTAAATTCTCTCTGGAAAGATACTATTATATTTGACGGTGTAACTATGTACACCACTATATCTATAAGTCCCGATACCCGGTCCTTGGTAAGTATTTTGCATCTGGTAAGTATAACACCCACACCTATTATCAAAAAAAGGATCACGACCTGCGTCGCTACCGAGGAAATATTTTCAAGCATAGTTTTAAAATGTAAAAGCTGTATTATTAAATATGGGGCATCCGAAAAGGAATGCCCCATATACATTAAGTTTCTTTAGTTCAAAAAGTTTTTATTACTTCTCGAATACCATTTCTACTGAACCATCTTCCTCATCATAGGTAAGAGTGATCTTGCTGCCGCTTGCCTTGTACTTGATCTTCTCATCAGGATTAGATGCACTGTAGAAATATGATCCGTCATAGGTAAGCTTCTCAGCGTCTTCGCCTTCGATACCAAGTGTTGCATTCTTGTCATCAACGATCTCAAGAGTGCCTAAATCACCAGTATCCATACCCATATCCTTGTAAAGCTGAACAAGGTCGGTCTCACCCATCTTCATGCTGGTAAGCTTATACTTGCCTGTGCTGATTCCGCCGCCGCAAGCTGTAAGTGATAATACCATAACTAATGCTAATACAACTGCTAATACTCTTTTCATTTTTTCCCTCCAAGATTAATAATTGTTTAGGATCTGTATGATCCAAAAAATCACAACATGGTAATTATATCATAAAAAACGCAAAAGTACAGTACTTTTTTTAAATTTAGTAATTTTATTAGTTTAAAACCGGTATTATCCTTCCCTCTGTTTTATCTCAGCCACATTTCTGTTCTTATCACGTGACCACTTCTGGGTAACATATCCCTGCTGCTCAAAATACTCGGAAAGCAGTATGGCAAAGGTCAGCGATCTGTGCTGTCCGCCCGTGCATCCCAAGCCTACTACCAGCTGCGCCTTACCTTCCTTCTCATACATCGGAAGCGTACACTCTAAGTAGTCAACTATACGTTTATAAAGAGCTCGTGACTCAGGCTGGGCCATAACATAATCTCTTACCTCTTTGTCCATACCGGTTAGGTTTTTAAGCTCCGGACGGTAAAAAGGATTGGGTAGACACCTTACATCAAATACCAGATCAGCATCGGAAGGTATACCGTATTTATACCCGAATGCCACGAAATTGAGCTTCATCCTGCCGTCAGCATCCGCACTTACAACCTGAAGCAGCTTTTCCCTAAGCTCCGAAGTAGAAAGTTCCGAGGTATCTATTATATAATCCGATATCTGTCTTATGGACTCAAGCTGGTGTCTTTCCTCGGCTATAGCAGCCTGCAGGTCGAGCTTGCTGTCAAATACCATAAGCGGATGCAGACGCCTTGTCTCCTTATAACGCTTAAGAAGTATCCCGTCCTCACTGTCGAGGTAAAGGATCTTTGCTTCAACCAGCTTCTTAAGCTCTTCGATCTCACCCGTTAGCTCCTCGGCTATATGGGGATTACGTGCATCCGCGGTTATAGCCATATATTTGGGCAGATCGTCCATCTGCATCATCATGTTTACGAAATTGGAAAACAGCTTGATGGGAAGGTTATCCATGCAGTAATAACCGTTATCCTCGAGCATCTTCATTGCCTTGGATTTACCCGATCCGCTCATTCCCGTAACTATAAGCAGTTTCATACGCACTCCTCCTGTTCTAACACCTCATCAGTCAGCTGTGCTGACAGCTTGTCTTCGCCAGACGGGCATCACACCACTTCGTGGATGTGATCTACCCTCTCAAGGGGAAGCCTTAACTTAATGACATTGCATCAGTCAGTGTGATGATCATCCGATCTGCATCAGAAATCGATCTATCAGCTCACTTGCCTGGCTTATGGGGTCACCCGTCATATCCAGCCAGAAAACATCATTTCTTTTTCTAAACCATGTCATCTGTTCCTTAGCCAGATGTCTTATCTCCATAAAAAGCTTGGCTCTAAACTCTTCCTTATCCTTAAAACGTCCCCTAAGGTACATAAGAATGTATCTGTATTCCAGGCCCAGGCGGTACAGGAAATCATCCGATACGCCCCTTGCTATAAGCCCTTCGACTTCTTCTATCATACCTTCGTTTAAACGTCTGTCCAGTCTCTCTTCTATCCTTTTATAAAGTACCTCGCGGTCCCATGTAACACCTAAACAAAGGGTATCATATTTCTTTATGCTTTCATGGTTTAGAGGCTTTCCCATGAGCAGCTTTTCCGCCGCACGCTCCAGACGCCGTTTGTTGTTCATATCAAGATTATCCGGTATATTTTGAAGCTTTTCCGTCATAAGTAAGCGTAACTCTTCAATACTCATTGCTTCAACCCTGGCTCTAAGCTCCGTATCCACCGGTGCATCGGTGAGCTCATATCCGTCCACTATCGCATTGACATAGAGCCCCGTACCTCCTACCAGGAAAGGCTGCTTTCCTCTGGCAAATATCCCATCGATGGCTTCATACGCCAATGCCTGATAATCTTTTAGCGAAAAGAAATCGCCCGGTTCTGCCACATCAAGGAGAAAATGCGGTACGCCCTTCATCTCTTCCTGTGTCACCTTACCACTTCCAAGATCAAGCCCTTTAAATACCTGGCGGGAATCCGCAGACACTATTTCGGCACCGTATTTTAAGGCAAGCTCTATCCCGAGTCCGCTTTTCCCGGAAGCATTGGTGCCCAGTATCACCACCAGTTTATTATCACTCATCTTAACCTCTCATTCCGCTTGTTCAGTAATCTGCAGCAGTTTACGCGCATCCTTCATCTTTTTATTAATTACAAGATAACTGATAAGATGTATCAAAAAAGTAAAAAGCCAGGATATCGGGTATGAAATATATACCGTCTCAACCTTGTGATACTCCTCCATCTCAAATACCGTAAACAGCCATGTAAGGCGCACTCCGCATACGCCGCACAGTGATACTATCATAGGTACAAACGAGTATCCGACTCCTCGGAGTACTCCTACCATAACATCCATGATACCGCATAAAAAATATGTCGTGCATATGATGGACATTCTGACAAGTCCCGCGGCTATTACATTTTCACTCGAAGTATATATACCAAGTAATGTACTCCCCAGAAAATACTCCAGATTTCCGAAAGTCATCCCGACAGCCGTAGCACAAAGAAGTCCCGATACTACTATCTTTTTCAGTCTGTCATATCTGCCGGCACCGTAATTCTGGCTCATAAAGGATATGGTAGCCTGATGGAAGGCATTCATGGAAACATATACGAAGCCTTCAAGGTTTGCGGCCGCAGAGTTTCCAGATACCGTAATGCTGCCAAAGCCATTTACGGACTTCTGTATGATAACATTTGATAATGAGAATATACAGCCCTGCATACCTGCGGGAAGACCTATCCTGAGTATCGCAAGAAGCTCTTTTTTATCTATCCTAAGGTCTTTTAGTATCAGTTTAATGGCACCTTTTTCCCTCATAAGACAGATAACCACGAGCACTGCCGAAATAGTCTGTGCTATGACCGTAGCCGTAGCCACACCCGCTACTCCCATCTCGAAGCAGATAACAAAGAGCAGGTTGAGGCATACATTTATGATACCGGCCAATGTCAGGAAATACATGGGTCTTTTTGTATCCCCTATGGCACGTAATATCGCACTGCCGAAATTGTATACCATGTTGGGTACCATGCCCATAAAGTATATCCTAAGATACAGAGCCGCAAGCGGCAGTACATCCTCGGGAGTCTCCATAAGGCCAAGTATACCCTCGGTAAAAAGCACACCTACCGCTGTTAACAGTATTCCTCCGAGCACTGATAAAAACATGGAGGTATGCACACTCTTTTTAAGCTTATCCTCCTGTTTTGCGCCGAAATGACGTGCCACCATAACATTGGTACCCACGCTTAAGCCCATAAACAGGTTGATCAGCAGATTGATCAGAGAGCCCGTACAGCCCACGGCCGCCAGGGCAGTATCCCCGGCAAACTTTCCGACCACTACCACATCTGCAGCATTGAACAACAGCTGCAGGATACTGGAAAGCATAAGAGGTACGGCAAACTTTAGCATCTTTGGCATTACCGCGCCTTCACACATATCCATTGAATATGTTTTTTGTTTCAATTATCTTCACCTTCTAACTACAGGCACACAAAGGCAGATACTACTTATGACATCTGAACTGCCTTTACATTTTTTCCGTCACTTTCAAAAAGCACACTGCCTTTTCTGGTCCTGTAAAGCTTGATACCGCGCTTTTCAATAAGATCCTTGGTCTCGTCTGCTTCCTTTTCCTCTTTTGAGGATGTAATGACTGCATATTCCGGTTTAACCAGATCCAAAAACTCGTCTAAACAGCCCATGAATTCGGTGTATTTTCCGTGATAAGGCATTTTTACCACGTTACACTTTTCGGGCTGTGTGCCAATATATTCTTTAAGTCTGAGTGCCTCGGCATCCCCTGTAAACAGGAAGGATGTCTCCCCGTAACTCACTCTTATGATAAGAGACGAATTGTTGCTGGGGCTCTCCTCGTATACTTCTTTAGCGGGAACATTGACCTCTATCTTTATTCCGTTTAACTCAAAGGTCTTGTTCTCCTTCAACGCTGTAACGGTCTTGTTCTTTTCCTTCACCTTATCCATGAAGTTATCATAGTCGTCCGACTGCTTAACATAGGAAGGAGTATATATCTCACCTACTTCGGTATTTCCGATAAGCTTAGCTGCACCGCCCACATGATCCTTATCAAAATGAGTGATGAACATCATATCGATACCTTTGATGTCATTGTTTTCCATGTATTGCAGGATATCCTTGCCCTGTCCGCGCTCACCTGCATCGATAATGATGGTACTCTTATTGTTATATATCAAAAAAGAATCGGCTTTTCCGAGCTCAAAACAGTATACCTTTAATGTCCCGGGATCATCACTGTCGGGATCCTGTTTTTGTCCGTTATTGACCCCCGAGCCATTTCCCGGCTCCTGACCGTTTCCGTCATCACATCCCGTAAGGACTATACATAACACTAATAAAAGTGATATAAGTTTTATTATGTTTTTTCCTTTCATACCGATCCTCCCTTGGCTTTTGTTAATCGCCGGATATAAACTTCCTTAGCCCCAAGATGATATACTTCGGTTGCACGCAACATACAGCTTATATCTCAGGTACAGGCATTCCCTTCAGCCTAAACATATCCTCATAAGCACTCTTCGGTACATGCATATTGTTATTTCTTCCTGTACCGATCTCAAGTCCGGGCTTGTTGCTTCCATGGAAGTCGGTGCCACCGGTCATGATAAGCTTATGCTTTAACGCCAGGCTCCTCACATTGTCCTCATCATAACCCATATTGGAGGAATAATATGTCTCTATACCCTTAAGTCCCATCTCGCATAACTCACCAACCAGAGTATCCGTTTCGGCCATACTTAATCCATACAGCATGGGGTGTGCAAGTACCGGGATACCTCCTGCATTTGTTATGGCAGTAATAGCGGTTTCTCTGGTCATATAGTCCCTCGGAACATAGCAGGGTTTATCATTTCCCAAAAATCT
Source organism: Lachnospiraceae bacterium (assembly GCA_017553965.1). The sequence continues at coordinate 7,595 of JAFZJK010000172.1, forward strand.
GTCAAATACCTCGGAGTTTGATCTGCAGTATCCGTTTTCCACCAGCCATCTGGCAAAATGTGCTCTGGTGATAACACTGCTGCCACTTATCTTCTTAATAGCCTCTATATCAAGTGCTATGCCAAACTTGGCAAAACGCTCGGCAATCTTGTCATTTCTCTCTTCTCTTTTAACCCATGCTTTCCTTAATACATTTAAGAAATCTTCCGATTCCGTATCTATAAAGTACCCAAGGATATGTATATCCCTGTCCCTGAATCCGGCCGATATCTCTATACCGGGGATAAATACCATACCGCATTCATCGGCTGCAGTCCTTGCCTCGGCTACTCCTTCCACGGTATCATGGTCGGTAAGAGCCATAACCCCCACACCTCTGTCGGATGCAAGCTTGACCACTTCAGAAGGTGACATAGTACCGTCGGATATATTAGAATGCACATGCAGGTCTATCAGTTTATTATTTGTTACTATCTTTACATTATTCTCCACGTTTCGTCCTCATCGTTCTTTTTTGTCTTACTACAAAGAATGCCACACTTGAAGGAAAATTTCAAGTGTAGCGTTTAATTTTTTTAGTATCAAATAAAAAAAGGCTACCCGGTCAACGACCAAATAGCCTTAATCATATCATATTTATTTCTCAGTTACTTCAGGAGCTGCCGTAACGGTAGGCTCAACTTCCGGTGTAGGTTCAGTTGAAGGTGTAGGTGTTACATCACCCTCCTGGTTGTTCTCGCCTTCCTCATTATCCTCCGGATCATCATCAGAAGGATTGTCATCGATGATACCTTCAAGACTGCCTGCCTCAAGATACTTCGCATAATCCTCTTCACTTAAAACATAAATCTTGCATTCAGCGGCTTCGCCGTTTACAAGGAATGCATAGATAACTGCTTCTCCCATACTCTTGGCACGAACACGGCCTATCGAAGTAACGGAAGCTATCTCTTTATCCGATGAATAGAACAAAGGCTTTTCAACCGTATTAAGCGGTGAAACTATAGCCTTTAAAGTCTTTTTCATGCCGGTAAGAAGCACCAGCTCAGTCTTGGTAAGCTTAATGCTTACTGCTGCAGGACCTACGGTAACATTGCACTTAAGTGTATCCGTAGCACTACCGCCGGCTACTATCGTAGCGGTTACTACACACTCTCCGTTTGAAATACCGGTGATGTAACCTCTGTTATCAACAAAAGCAACGCTTACATCACTTGATCTGTATATTATACGGGCATTCCGTGGAACATTGTAAACACGAAGACGGAATGTATTATCCTTAGCTATGGCTACTTCATTAACATTAAGCCTTGCTTCATCTTCTGCGGCAGAAGCAGCTACAGGAGCTTTGAAGCAGATAGCGGCAAGTACCAGGACCAAAACCAGACCGAATAACTTGCTCATACATTTTAATGTTATCTTTTTATCCACGGCGCACCCTCCTTTTCCAATTATTTACCACCGGCTTCCGTCACCCTGACGGATATTTCGGTTAGCATACCGATTATAACGCCTGTTTTCAACAAAAATACGTCATTTTTGTAACAAAGATGTGAAATATTGGAGGATTCATAAAATAATCATAGTCAAAATGTAAATTATCTGATACAATATAACAGAATATAACAAAATGGCTGAGTGTGCCATTCTGTTATCGAAGGAATCCCGTAAGATTTTCGATTCTGCCAAAATACAAAAAGCAGAAGGAAAGGAAACAAATATCATGCCTACAAATACAACTAACATGCAATATATACTTATAGCAGATGATAACCCTGATATAACGGATGTCCTCTCCAATTATGTAAAGAAAGAAGGCTTTGAGCCGCTCGTTGCTTCGGACGGCGATGAAGCCCTCAGTAAATTCTTCGAATATCAGCCGGTAGTAGTACTGCTCGATGTCATGATGCCCAAGATGGACGGCTACGAGGTATGCCGTAACATCCGTGCAAAATCAGACACCCCGGTCATACTGGTCACAGCCCGTGGCGAGGACTTTGAAAGGATCATGGGTCTTGATATAGGCGCGGACGACTACATAGTTAAGCCCTTCAGCCCGAGCGAGGTCATGGCCAGGGTACGTGCGGTACTAAGACGTATGACCAAGCATGAGCACGAAGAAAACGAACGTACCAGACTGACCATAGGAAATATGACCATAGACATCAAGGAATACTCCCTGTATATGAATAACGAACAGGTCAGCATGACCAAAAAAGAGCTTGAGACCGTATGGACCTTAGCCAACAATCCTGAAAAGCTGTTCACAAGAGATAACCTTCTAAACAGCATCTGGGGCTACGACTATTACGGTGAAACACGTACCGTCGACACACACATCAAGCGTATCCGCGGTAAGCTCGATGCATACGATCACCCCGAGTGGAGCATAAAAACAGTCTGGGGCGCAGGTTATAAATTCGTTATAAACAAATAATGTTCATCCCACCACAGCCGGGATGACAGCCGGTTAACGCGAGGTGACCGTTTTGTCAGAAAAACATAAGAAACCCATAAGCAGCATATTCTTAAGGGTATTCAGCTACTACGTAGTGCTCCTGATATTGTTTGCACTCGTACTCGGGCTTATCTTTTTGGATATGTTTGACAAATCAAATACCGAAACACGAAGTACCGAGCTCGGCAGAGTAGGTACCAACGCGGCAAACAACATCCGTAAATTCGTGCTTGATAATGACGTGGAGGGCGCGCTCTCATATCTCGGTACCTTTAACGAAATCGAATCTGGTGAGATATGGATAGTTTCCAATCCAAGCGCAACACAGCCCATGGACAAAGCACTGGAGACCATAAAGGTTTCCGCCGTAACAGAACAGTCCGAGTTTGCGGACCTTCTAAATGCAGCATTCCGCGGAAAGAAAAAGCTGAGTACTTTCTATAGCGAAATACACGGAGCCACCACCATCTCTGCCGCTCTTCCCATATACGGAAAAGGCAATGAGATCTGCGGTGCCCTGATCATCTCGGAGCCCATGGCCGACGTCGATGAGATGAAGGTTACCGGTGCAAAGCTCATCTTCACCAGCGGAATAATAGCCCTGCTTATATCCATGGCCGTATCAGTCCTGTTTGCAGGCCAGATCACAAAGCCGGTCATGAAGATGCGAAAGGTTACCACCGCCCTGCAAAATGGTGATTATGATGTAAAAACAGGCTTAAAGCGTGACGATGAGATCGGTGAGATGGCAAAGAGTATCGACTTACTTGCCGAGAGACTTAAAGCGAACCGAGAAAAAGCCGACAACCTGGAGCAGATGCGTCAGGACTTCTTTGCAAACGTATCACATGAGCTAAGGACTCCCATCGCAGTAGTAAGAGCGTACACCGAGTCAATGGTGGACGGAGTTGTAACCGACCCTGAAAAGGTAGAACAATACAACAGCCGTATCTTAGCTGAGTGCAAGAGTATGGAGCGTCTGGTAGGCGACCTGCTCACACTTTCCAAGATGCAGAACCCTGATTTTAAGATAGAGACAGAACCTGTCAACCTGGTACATATTTTCGACGAGATAGTACGTTCAGCTCTCGCCATCAGTGCCGAAAAGGGCATTCAGCTCGTAATGCACAGGGAAAGCAGTGTATACATGATCCTGGGCGATTATGACCGTCTGCGTCAGATGTTCATAGTTATCCTGGACAATGCGATAAAATTTTCCGATCCCGGAAAAACCATACATCTTACTCTCACATCCGTCAAAAGAAAGATCATATGCAGCATAAAGGATGAGGGAATAGGAATAAGTGAAGAAGATCTTCCGAATATCTTTGACAAGTTTTATAAGTCAAAGCTCCGTCAGAACGCAAAAGGCACCGGTCTGGGCCTGCCCATAGCAAAGCAGATTGCATTAAAGCATGGCGGCACCATCGATGTAAAGAGCAAACCCGGTGAAGGCACCGAATTTATCTTTACCTTTGATGAGATATTTGAAGAGGATCTGTGAGGTATAAAATGTGGACAGCAGATAATTGGAAGGACTATGAGGTACTGGACTGCTCGGACGGTGAAAAGCTCGAGCGCTGGGGGAAATACATTCTCCTGCGTCCCGACCCTCAGGTCATATGGAATACAGAGAAAACATCCGATAAATGGCATAAGCTCAATGCACATTATCACAGAAGTGCAAAAGGCGGCGGTGAATGGGAGTTTTTCAGCCTCCCCGAGCAATGGAGCATATCCTATAAGGACTTAAGATTCAACCTTAAGCCCTTCAGCTTCAAGCATACCGGTCTGTTCCCCGAGCAGGCAGCCAATTGGGACTGGATGAGTGATATCATCAAAAGAACTCTTGCCAAAGAACCCGAAAGACCCATAAAGATACTTAACCTTTTCGCATATACAGGCGGAGCAACCACAGCCTGTGCAAAGGCAGGCTTTGAAAATGGACGGGGCAGGGTAAGCGTTACACATGTCGATGCATCAAAAGGCATGGTAGGCTGGGCAAAGGAAAATGCCGCATTATCCGGGCTTGAGACAGCTCCTATCAGATGGATAGTCGATGACTGCAGAAAATTTGTTGAACGCGAAATAAGGCGAGAAAGCTACTACGATGCTGTTATCATGGATCCCCCTTCATACGGACGCGGCCCCAAGGGTGAGAT
>JAFZJK010000173.1 GCA_017553965.1 Lachnospiraceae bacterium
CAAAGGGCAAGATCGTAGCGGTTACCGGTACAAACGGCAAGACCACCACAACGGCTCTTACCAGCGCACTGATGAAAAAGAAATATGATAACACTCTGGTAGGCGGAAATATCGGTATACCTTACACAGAGATATGTTTAAAGAGCTCGGATGATGGTGTGACCGTAGCTGAGATGAGCAGCTTCCAGCTTGATACGACAGTAACTTTCCATCCTTACATAAGTATGATACTTAACATCACGCCCGATCATCTCGACAGGCATCATACGATGGAAAACTATATAAATGCAAAGTTCAACTGCACAAAGAACCAGACAGAAGACGAGCTGTGCATCTTGAACTACGAGGATGAGACCTTAAGAAAGAAAGCAGAAGGCATAAAGGCAAAGATCTGCTGGTTCTCATCAAAGACTCCCTTAAAGGACGGTATGGTATACGAAGACGGAGCCATATACGAGGTTAAGGACGGAGTAAGAGAAAAGGTTATAAATGTTGATGAGATGATGCTCATCGGAAGACATAACTATGAAAACGTTATGGCCGCCGTAGCGGCAGCAAGGTTCATGAACGTTCCTATGGAGCTTATACGTGAAGGCTTAAGAGAGTTTAAGCCGGTAGAGCATCGTATCGAATACGTTGAAACGGTCAACGGAGTTAAATACTACAACGATTCCAAGGGAACAAATCCCGATGCATCCATACAGGCAGTAAAGGCTATGACAGGTCCTACATTCCTTATAGGCGGCGGCTATGACAAAGGCTCCGAATATGACGAGTGGATCGAAAGCTTTGACGGAAAGATCAAGAAGCTGCTCCTTATGGGACAGACAAGGGATAAGATAGCTGCATGTGCAAGAAAGCACGGCTATAACGACCTTGTGTTTGTGGAGAGCATGGAAGAAGCGGTTGATTATTGTTACAATAACGCGGTTAGCGGAGATACAGTACTTCTTTCACCCTGCTGTGCAAGCTGGGGTATGTTCAAGAACTATGAAGAGCGCGGAAGAATATTTAAGGATTTGGTTATTAAAAAGAGCAGAGGATAAGCCGTGGAGAATGTAAAGCAGCAAAGCAGAGTTAAACAGGTTTTAAGCCATTATGACGCGATACTGGGCATACTGGTTTTGTTTATATGCGTTTTCGGACTTATCATGATATACAGTGCCAGCTCATACAGGGCAGAGTATTATTATGGTGATTCGAAGCTTTATTTCCGACGCCAGGGACTTTTCATCGTGATAGGTGTTTTCGTCATGATAGCTGTCTCATTGGTCGATTACAGGGTTTATCTTAAAAAGATAAAGTTTATAAAGATAAGACCTATAACGATACTGGCGCTTATCTGTTTTGCTCTTCATGCATATGCACTGCTTAACGGACACGAATCCGGCGGTTCAAAGAGATGGATCGAGCTCGGCGGAGGCATCAACCTTCAGCCTTCTGAGTTATCCAAGGTATGCTTCGTACTGCTTGCGGCATTTCTTGCAGGAAAGAGAAAGCGTTTCCTTAATACCGGAAACTTCTTTAAAAACCTGTTCGGTTTCGTATTGTTATTCCTTTTCTTTGTGCCCATACTTGGCATAGTAGCTTACCAGAACCTTTCATCGGCTATTATACTTGCCGGTATAGTTACGATCATTTTCTTTTGTGTAAGCATGGATAAAAAGTATTTTATAGTAATAGCAGCACTGATGATAGGCGCTGTTGTACTCTTGATAGCATTAAAGGGTTACAGATCCGAACGTATCATGCATTTCTTATACCCCGAGAGTATGGATCCCGGTGATCAGATACTGCAGGGCTTATATGCGATAGCTTCGGGCGGACTTTTCGGAAAAGGACTCGGAAACAGCGTTCAAAAGCTTGGCAACATCCCCGAAGTACATACGGATATGATATTTACGATCATATGCGAGGAACTCGGTATAATAGGCGGTATAGCTCTTATCGGTCTGTTCCTGCTCCTTCTTTGGAGAATATTTAAGATAGCACTTAACGCACCTGATATCTACGGTGCTCTTATAGCAACAGGAGTTTTAGCTCAGCTTTCCATTCAGATGATAATGAATGTGGCCGTTGTAACAAACAGCATTCCGGCAACGGGCGTGCCGCTGCCGTTTGTAAGCTACGGAGGAAGCTCGCTTCTGATCATGATGGCGGAGATAGGTATAGTACTAAACGTATCAAAGCGTACGAGAGATGATATAGAAGACGAGGACTTCGCTGAGGAAACATAATCATTAGTCGTATACAGACAGGCAGTAAGCTTTCGGTATACGTGGCACATAATGCGTTTTGAAACAGAAAACCGGGGAAGGAGGCACAATGAGGATCAAGAAAAGTACTATTATAAAAATCGCAGTATTGTGCCTGCTGGTTGCCCTGGTAATTTGGTATTTTGAAAATTTCAAGCTGGAAAATCTTATAATAGAGGGCGGAACCCATTATACATCCGAAGAAATAGAAGAGATGCTTGTTAAAAGTGATTTTGATAAATATACGCATGCCTTCTACTTTAAGTATGCGGTTTTTTCATCGCCCGACCCGATCCCCTTTGTAGAAAAACTTGATTTTGAAATAGTTGATAAAAACACTATACATATCCAGGTGTATGACAAGATACTGACCGGATGTGTGGAGCATATGGGAAGATACATGCACTTTGACAGAGAGGGTATAGTGGTGGAGAGCGCCATGGAACCCGATATGGGAGTGCCCGTTATCACAGGACTTCCGTTTACAAAGGTTGTACTCGGACAGAAGCTTGAGATAGAAGATGACGGATTATTTGAAAGAATACAGGAGCTGACATTACAGCTTAAGGAATACGGTATAGAGTGCCAGAGGATCAATTTTGATATCAGGAGAAACATAACTCTCTATATCGGCGGCTCGGAAGCACAGCTCGGAACGGATAAAGTATTTGACTATAAGATCAGCGCCCTGAAGAAGGTTTTGGAAGCCTCCGGAGGAGTTGATTATATATATGACCTTAAGAATTACACACCCGAATCAGGAGAAATAACGGGAAAAATCAAAAAAAATGTAGAATAATTGTAAAAAAATTAAGAATTTACTTGATTATTTTCTTCAAAGAATGTATTATATTGGTATGTGTGATTTCAAGTTCATAAGGAGGGCAAGACCTTGGTCGAGATTACTAACGAAGAGAGCAACTATGGTGCGAAAATAATTGTTGTAGGTGTCGGCGGTGCCGGCAACAACGTAGTTAACAGAATGATAGAGGACGGCATACAGGGTGTAGAGTATATCTGCGTTAATACAGATAGCCAGCAGCTCAGAAAATGCAAGGCGCCCAACTGCATTCAGATAGGCGAGAAGCTTACTAAA
>JAFZJK010000174.1 GCA_017553965.1 Lachnospiraceae bacterium
CTTACAGCTATAAAACCTAAAAGCAGGTCTATAACAAGTGTATATGAGAATGGGGCTTCTGTTTTTCTTAGTTCGGAGCTTGAAAACATCAGACTCCAAGTGATAGATCGGAATATCATAAGGGTGAGTGCGACTACCCGGGGCGACTTCTCGGATAAGGAAAGACCGGGTGTGATTAACAGAGAAAAATCCGATGATTATGAGCTTAGGGAAGAAAACGGAGAAGTTATCATTTTAACTTCCGGGCTTTCTGTAAGAGAGAATAAAAAAAACGGAGCTATAAGCTATTTTGATAATAATGGTGCACTTTTACTGGGGGAAAAGAGTGATGCTCCGAGGAACTATGAGGAGTTTGAAACTTATACTTTAGCGGACGGACAGCAACGGACCAGGATAATAGACACTGCTGACGGAAAAAAGGAAGTTATAGAAGAGCCTCTTAAGATACCGACAGGGAAAAGCTTCCATATAAAGCTTAATCTGGAGTTTGGGGATGAAGCTCTTTATGGGTTCGGACAGCATGAAAAAGAGATAGGTTCTCTTAGGGGAAGCAGATTATATATTCATCAGGCCAACCGACAGATCGCAATGCCTGTATTTGTTTCCACAAAGGGCTATGGGATGCTGATCGATACCTACAGTCCGCTCATTTTTAATGATGACCAAAACGGCAGTTATATATACAGTGAGGCTGACTGTGAGTTGGATTATTATTTTATGGCCGGCGGCATGACGCAGGTTATAAAGGATTACAGGCTTTTGACCGGAAAAGCGGCACTGCTTCCGAAATGGGCATTTGGATATATCCAGTCCCAGGAAAGGTACGAGACTCAGGCTGAGATACTGGAAACTACGAAAAAATCCAGAGATCTGGGCATAGGTATGGACTGCATAGTTCTTGACTGGATAAGCTGGGGCGAGAATATGTGGGGTCAGAAAAGCTATGATGAGTCAAGGTTCCCGGAGCCGAAGCAGATGATAAAAGAGCTTCATGATGAGCATACACATTTCATGATATCCATTTGGCCGACTATGGCGGAAAACACACCGGATAACAGGGAGTTTTCCGAGAAAAAGCTGTTTCTTCCTGCATGTAATGTCTATAATGCATTTAAAGAAGAGGGAAGAAAGCTATATTTTGATCAGTTGAAACGGACCCACTTCGCATACGGGACAGACGCATGGTGGTGTGACAGCAGTGAACCGTTTACACCCGAGTGGAACCACGCGGAAAGACCTGAACCTGCAAAGCTTTTCGGTGAATACTGCTCAGAAGCGGGATTGAGGATGCCGTACGAGTATTGCAACAGTTTTCCTTTATATCATGCCATGGGGATATACGAGAACCAAAGAGCTGCAATGAAGGAGATAAATGAAACACCCGTATCGGAGATTATTCCCGAAAAACGAGTCTGTAATCTTACCAGAAGCGCATATACCGGACAGCAGAGATTTGGTACCATAATGTGGTCGGGCGATACCGATGCGAGCTGGGAGACTCTGAGGGCGCAGGTAACCGCTGGGCTTCATTTCTGTGCCAGCGGCATACCGTTCTGGACCATGGATATCGGGGCATTCTTTGTAAAACAGGGTGCATTCTGGTACTGGGACGGAAAATATGATGATACGGTTGATGATGAAAAATATTGTGAACTGTTTGTAAGATGGTATCAGCTGGGAGCATTTCTGCCAGTATTCAGAGGTCATGGTACCGACTTTAGAAGAGAGTTATGGAACTTTAAGGGCAAGTACTATGATGCACTGCTTAAAACAAACAGATTAAGATACAGACTCCTTCCTTATATATATTCCGAGGCCGGAAAGGTCTGGCTGGAAGATAAGTCACTTATAAGATGGCTGGCATTTGATTTTGCAGAGGATAAAACAGTCTGGGATATAAAGGACCAGTATATGTTCGGAGAGGCTCTTATGGTATGTCCTGTCCTAGAGCCCGTGAAAACCGAAAGATCAGTATATTTCCCTAAGAGTTGCGACTGGTATGACTTATATACCGGTGAAAAATACGCAGGCGGAACTACCGTAACTATAAAAGCTGATCTGGATACGATCCCTGTGTTTGTAAAAGCGGGCAGCATAATCCCCATGTGTGAACCTGCACTGTCTACAGAAGAACTCGAGGATGCAGAATTTAAGAAATTCGGTGAAGGGGAATGCAGATATATGTACTATACGGATGCCGGTGACGGATACGGTTATGAAAACGGAGAGTATACTTTAAAAGAAATAGTGCAAAAATAAAAAGTATGGTAATTCTACGAAAGAGAGCTGAAAATGATTAAAATACCTGATGAGAAAAAGATCCGTGTGATCATTGATACGGATGCCGCCTGTGAAGCAGACGATCCGTTTGCCATAGTTCAGGCTTTGTTAAGTCCGAAGCTGATAGTTAAGGGTATACTTGCCGAGCATTTTTGCGAAAAAGGCTCCGTAAAGAGAAGTTATGATGAGATCATGACAATCCTTAATGCTATGGATCTCAAGGTCTCGGTATTTATGGGTGAAGAGGATCCCGTAAGTATAGCCAGCTGGCCGAAAACCGTAAGTGAGGCAGCTGATTTTATTATAGATGAAGCATTAAAAGATGATCCCAAACCGCTTTATGTATTATGCCAGGGTGCTATTACCAATCTTGCTGCGGCACTCCATAAAAACCCAGCCATAAAGGAAAAGCTTAAAGTAATCTGGATAGGGACTCACGGTACGGAAAAGAGAAAAGCACCGTTCCGGGAGTTTAACGCGGGAAATGATGTGGCAGCAGCCAATTATGTCCTTGAAAGCGGAGCTGAAATATGGCTGGTACCTTCAGATGTATATACCACGATCACAGTCGGGCTGGCAGAATTAAAGGTTAAAGTTCTTCCTTGTGGTAAGATAGGAAAACATCTATATGAAAATATGATAGAGTACAATCTGTCACCAAATGCAGGATGGACACAGGGAGAGTCATGGTCTCTGGGCGATTCGCCCGCTATAGCGCTTGCCATCAATCCCGGTTGCGGTAGGTTTGAAAACGAACCGGCACCTCATGTTAATGATGACACTACGTCAACGTTACGTCCAGGAAATCCTGTGATCCGCGTATATAAGAGTGTGGATTCCAGATATATTCTAGAGGATTTCTTTGCAAAACTGAAACTGTTTTGTGAAGATAAAGAGCAATAGAAATAATAAAGTAAACCAAAGGATTAAGAATGAGAGTACTGATAATAAGTGATTCGCATGGAAAGACCGATAATATCCTGCAATTGAAAAAACAGGCAGCCAATATTGACCTTATTATACACTGCGGTGACGGAGCGGGAGATTTTGATTTTATCGGTGACTATATGAAATGCAGGATAACCGGAGTGTCCGGAAACTGCGATCTGTTTTCAAGGGAGCCTTCGGTAATAAACCTTGATATTGACGGAAAGAAGATACATATTGAGCATGGGCACAGACTCCCTGTACACAGAGACAAAGATATGATGGAATATGCCAAGCTCAACGGTTATGATGCTATACTATACGGGCATACCCATGTACAGAAGATTTTAAAAGACGGAAATACATGGGTTGTAAATCCCGGCAGTATATCGAGACCGCGAGACGGAGAGCCATCTTACTTAATCATGGAAACGGATGGCAAAGGGGGCTTAAGCTTTAAAGCCGGAAGGCTCAGTTGGTAAAGTTATAATTGTAAGGATAGATTACTGACAAGCAGAATAAATAATAAAAACAGGAGGACAAAAACATGCCGTTTATTGATTCAAAGATCACAGTAGCAGTAACTAATGAACAGAAGGAAGCTCTTAAAGCAGAGTTTGGAAAGCTTATGGCTACACTTCATAAGAGTGAAACATATCTCATGGTGGGTATTGAGGATAAGTATGACCTCTGGTTCGGAGGAAAGAAGCTTGAAAAGGGTGCATATGTATCCGTAAGTCTGCTCGGAAATGCCCCCAGTAAAGATTTTGAGACCATGACCGGTCAGATATGCGATGTATTCGGAAAGCTATTAGGGATACCCGGAGATGCGGTTTATGTAACATATCATCCGATCAGTGACTGGGGCTGGAACGGAAGCAATTTTTAAGTGACTAAGGATCAACCGGAGAACCATCCCCATGATTGAAAAAACAATAGAAATATCGGTCAGAGAGCTGGTTGAGTTCGCTGAACGAAGCGGTGACATAGATAACAGAGTCGCTCATTTTGATCCGGATGCCATGCAGGAAGGTGCCAGACTCCACAGAAAGATCCAGAAGGAGCAGGGGGCGGGGTACAGTGCCGAGGTCAGCCTGAAATTTGAAGCTGAGGAAGAGTATGATGGAGAACAGATGATATTTGCCATCGACGGCAGAGCCGACGGAATCTTTTCCGATACCTGGGAGGAAATAAAGCAGAAACTCGGGGTTGCAGCTGTGGCTTTAAAAGAACCGCCTGCGCAAATTTCGGTTACAGATTATATAGAAATATCAGATGATACTCAAAAACCGGAAAAAGAGGAACTTATCTTTATAGACGAGATCAAAACTACCTATAAGAATGTGGATGACCTTACCGAACCGGTCAAGGTACATCTTTCCCAGGCCAAGTGCTATGCATATATTTATTCCGTACAGAATGAGTTAAAAAACTGCGGGGTTAGGATGAGCTACTGCAACCTGGAAAACGAAAAGATGAAATTCTTCTATCTGGTTTTTGCATACGAAGAACTGGAAACATGGTTTAAATCCGTAACTCACGAATATGCACGTTGGATAGCCTGGCAGATAAAGTGGGAAAGAATAAGAAATGCAAGTATAAAGGAAACGGTATTCCCTTTCCAATACAGAGAAGGGCAAAAAGAGCTGGCAGCAGGTGTTTACAGGACTATACTCAGGAAAAAGAAGCTGTTCCTAGAGGCACCCACAGGCGTTGGAAAGACTATCTCCACAGTTTTTCCTGCGGTTAAAGCCATGGGCGAAGGCCTTTCCTCCAAGATTTTTTACGGTACTGCCAAGACCATAGCCAGAACAGTTGCGGAAGAAGCTTTTTCTGTTCTTATGGACAGAGGACTAAAGTTTAAAGCGGTTACAATCACAGCTAAAGAAAAGGTATGTGTTTTAGAGAAGCCTGCATGTAATCCCGATGAATGTTCGAGAGCCAAAGGGCATTTTGACAGGGTTAATGACTGCGTATACGATATGCTGCAAAATGAGGGAAGGATCACCAGAGAACTCATCCTTAAGTATGCGGAAAAATATAACGTGTGTCCGTTTGAAATGTGCCTTGATGTCACAAACTGGGCGGATGCGGTTATCTGTGATTACAACTATCTTTTTGATCCCAATGTATATTTAAGGCGCTTTTTTGCCGAAGGAGTGGAAAAGGATCATATCTTCCTTATAGACGAAGCACATAATCTGGTAGAACGTGCACGTGAGATGTACAGTGCCAGGGTTAAAAAGGAAGATTTTCTTGCAGTAAAAAAGATGGTCGGTACGGACAGCTATAATCATAAAAAGCTTTCGACCGCACTTGAAAAATGCAATAAAAAGATGCTTGAGATAAAAAGGCAGTGCGATGATTTTGCAGTGTGGGAGGATACCGACGAACTGCTGAATGCGCTGATGGCATTCATGGGAGTTTATGAATCCATGCCGGTAAACTTTCATGTGTCCGACCCGGAGCTGCTTTCAACATTATATCTTGATGTAAGGCACTTTGTGAACATGTACGAGAGAATGGACGGGGATTACAATATATACTCCGACTATTCTTCCGACGGGTCCTTTAATGTAACCCTGTGCTGCATGGACCCTTCAAACCCTTTAAAGGAATGTCTAAAAAGAGGCCGAAGTGCGGTGTTTTTCTCGGCAACACTGATCCCGGTCAAGTATTATATAAGCCAGCTCGGAGGATCGGAAGAGGATTATGCCGTATACGCTCCGTCACCGTTTGATAAGAAAAACCGCATAGTGATGATAGCCAGGGATGTTAGTACAAAGTACACCAGGCGAGGGCAGGCGGAATATGAGAAAATAGCCCGCTATATAAAGGATTTTACCGATGTTAAGGTTGGTAACTATATGGTTTTCTTCCCTTCGTACAGGATGATGCTTGACGTGGCAGAGTCACTTAAAGGGATCATGAAGGATGAACTTAAAGAAATCCTTATATCCCCGGAAAACGAACATGAGGACCATGGAGATACCGAAAAAGCAGATGGTAAAGCGGCTGATATCGAAAGATTGGAAGAGTCTTCTTCAGGCATAAAACCTGAAGAAACCATTGAGAGCGGAAAGAAATATCTCCTTCTGCAGCTTCCCGGTATGAGCGAAAAGGAAAAGGAAACCTTCCTGGACTATTTTGATGAAACAAATGCGGGAACTCTTATCGGATTCTGTGTTATGGGCGGGATATTCGGAGAAGGCATCGATCTGAAATCCGAAAGACTGATAGGAGCGGTGGTAGTAGGAACCGGACTTCCGCAGGTCTGCAACGAAAGAGAGCTTTTCAGAAATTATTTTGACGGGATAAACGGAAACGGATTTGAATACGCATACCTGTACAATGGAATGAACAAGGTCCTGCAGTCTGCCGGAAGGGTAATAAGGACTTCAGAAGACCGCGGAGCCATATTGCTACTGGATGAAAGATTCGGAACATCACAGTACAGCAGTCTTTTCCCGCAGGAATGGTATCCGTATGAGTATGTTGACTCCATAGGAATGTCCAAAATACTTAAAGGATTCTGGGGTTAATTTATTGACAATGTTACGGATATGAGGTAAGCTTTTATGAAACGGAAACAAAGGAACATAGTTTAAAAATAATATAATATATGGAGGTGCTGATATGGCAGTTATTACAGTTACAAATGAAAACTTTGAAGAGTTAAAAAACAGTGAGAAAACTGTACTTCTTGACTTTTATGCTGACTGGTGCGGACCCTGCAAGATGGTATCACCTATGATCGACCAGATTGCCGAAGAACATCCGGAGTATTTAGTAGGCAAGGTAAATGTTGATGATGAGGAAGATATAGCAGAAGCATTTGGTATAATGAGTATTCCCACACTTGTTGTTTTAAAGGGTGGAGAGGTTGCTCAAAAGTCTGTTGGTGTAATACCTAAAGAGCAGATCTTAAGTCTTTTAAAATAATATAGAGGGTAAGGGGCATACCTTATTCTGAATTAAACATACGGGGATAATATGAACAAAAAAGTATTGGTGGGACTTGCCGCAGTGATCATTATAGGCATTTTGGCTGCTGCAGGGATAATCATATATGACAAAATAGCTGAAAAATACCGGGAAAGCGAAGTGAAAACCGAGCTTACCGCATATTATAATGTACCGGAAGGTGAGGCTATGCTCATCTTCGATGAGAAGGTATATGAGAAAAACGGGCTGTATCTTAACGGAGAAGTATATCTGGATCTTCCTACCGTAAGTGAAAAGTACACAACACTTTTTATGTGGAGTCCGGAAGAAAACAGGCTTTATTATACTACAGCTACAAAAGCATATATATTTACTCCTGACGAAAAAGAAATGCTGGTAAATGAGAAGCAGGTGGAAAATGAGATCCCTATGGTGGTTATGAAAGACGGGGTACCTTATGTCTCCATGTCATTTCTTAGTACCTGCAGCAACATCACCTACAGAGTATATACCGAACCGGCAAGAGTGCTCCTTACATACAGCACAGACGAGTATCTCTGTGCGAATCTGAAAGAAGAAACCAGTATCCGTGTGGGACAGGATATAAAGTCCGATTACCTTGAAAAGCTTACCAAAGGATCAAAAGTCAGAGTCATAGAAGGTGGCGGTATCCAGCAGAATGGGTTCATAAAGGTTATGAGCGAGGACGGAGTAAGAGGTTATATATTGGAAGAAAAACTCGATTGGGAAAACAGATTTAACGAAACCCCGTCATTTAATGCATTTGAGGCAGAGAAATACAAGCATATAACAAGTAATGAAAAGATATTTTTGTCCTGGCAGCTGGTATACAGCAAAGGACACATAAGTGAGATGCTGGATAACCTTAATAAAAATCCGGAGATCAATGTTGTATCACCTACATGGTTTTTCATGTCGGGTTCTAACGGCGAGATCACATCTTACGGAGATCCGGAGTATGTGGCAGCAGCTCATGAGAGAAATGTGAAGGTTTGGGTAGTACTTAAAAATGATGTTATAGATGGCGTTTTTGACGGAGCAGGCGATAGTCATAAAGTTTTTTCCTCGTATAACTCAAGAAAAAATCTTATAAATAACCTGGTCAGTGCCATGGAGGAATGCGGAGCTGACGGTGTAAACATTGATATAGAGAACCTGAATGTGGATACAGGTATTTACTTTGTCCAGTTTTTAAGAGAGCTGTATTTTAAATGCAGTGAAAAAGGGATCGTGATATCCGTCGACAACTATATTCCGGAAAACTATAATGCTTTTTACAATATCCCCGAGCAGAGTAAGGTCGTTGATTACATAGTTATAATGGGTTATGACGAGCATTATATGGGGTCGGATGCCGGTTCTGTATCTTCACTTTCGTGGTTTACATATGCAGCGGATCTGACATTAAAGAAATGTCCGGCAGAGCAGATAATAATGGGTGTGCCTTTTTATACCAGATTGTGGAAAGAGGTACCTGACGGAGATGCTGTAAGGACCTATTCCGAAAGTATGGATCTGAAGGCACAGGATAAATTCCTTGCGGAGCTTAAAATTGAGCCCGAATGGCTGGATGATGCCGGTCAGTACTATTATGAGTACGAGAAGGAAGGAGCTAAATACAAGCTCTGGGCAGAGGAAAAGAAGTCACTTACGTTAAAGGCCATGGTAATTGATGAAAAGAAGCTGGCAGGTGCTGCTGCATGGATGATGGGTGGCGAGACAGACGGTATATGGAGTGCTATAAAGAGCGCCGCAAACGGTGATTTCTCCGCGTTGAGTGAAGGAAGCTCAAACACGCAAGAGGCCGGAGAGATCAGTGATTGATCGGGAGCACAAAGGAAAATGAGACACAGGAGGTAAGGTATGGATAGTGTTATCGAGTATTTAAAACAGCTTGGAACAGATGTAGGATTAAAAATAGTATTTGGTGTATTGGTACTTTTTATAGGTATCAAAATAGCTAAAGGAGTTGTTAAGCTTGTAGCAAAGGGAAAAGCTTTTCAAAAGCTGGACAAGAGCGTACAGAGCTTTTTACTCAGCTTTATCAAAGTCATACTTTACGCACTTGTTATTGCCAGTGTCGCTATCATCTGGGGTATTCCGACCACATCGTTCATGACGATATTTACTTCGGCCGGTGTTGCCATAGGTCTGGCACTGCAGGGAGCTCTCTCCAATTTTGCCGGCGGCCTTATGATCCTTATTTTTAAGCCGTTTAAGATCGGTGATTTTATAGAGAACGGCGCAGTTATGGGTACGGTTAAGGATATCACGATCATCTATACCATTCTTTATACGGTGGATAATAAGGTGATTACCATCCCTAACGGAACCTTGACCAACTCAAACGTTATCAATTATTCCACCCTTCCCGAGAGACGTGTGGATATCAAGTTCAGTGCAGGATATCATGATGATATCGACAAGGTTAAGAGTGTTCTTATGGGTGTGGCCGAGGCACATGAGAAGGTGCTTAAGGATCCCGCTCCTTTTGTAAGGCTTACCGCACA
>JAFZJK010000021.1 GCA_017553965.1 Lachnospiraceae bacterium
ATTCAAACCGTCCATGTGTAACAGACTGGACAGAAATACAGCCGGACTTATATGCGGCGGGAAAACCCTTAAAGGATTAAGAGAACTTTCGGAACTTTTTAGGAGCAGGGATCTGGAGAAGTATTACCTTTGTATCGTTAAAGGCAAGGTTGAAAAAAAGGAAAGAATAGAGGGTTATCTGATAAAGGATGAGATAACCAATAAGGTGACTGTAGTTACGGAATTAAAGAAAACGAAGCTAAAGGATATGATAAAGAATCGGATAATGTGTCAAAGATAATCACGGAGTATAAACCGGTAGTCTACAGGGAAGGCTGTACGCTGCTTGAAGTAAAGCTTGTGACCGGAAAACCGCATCAGATAAGAGCACATCTTGCATCCATCGGACATCCGATAGCCGGAGATATGAAATACGGTGATGAAAGCTTTAACCGTACGGTAAGAGACACATACAAGATCAAAAGCCAGGTGCTTTTTGCATACCGGATGGTATTCCCGGATAACTGCAAAGAGTTAAAGCAACTGAACGGAAAAGAGATAAAACTGGAAAAGCCGGCTGAGTTTTTTATATGATACGGCGAATGTTACAAAGTGCGGCGAATGCTAAGTAACAGTGGTTGTCGGTTTGCCGGCCGATAAAGGAGAAAGTTATGCCATCGTGGAATTCGCGGGGACTAAGGGGTTCAGCCCTTGAAGAATCCGTAAATATGACAAATGATAAATACAGAGAACAAGGTCTTGCTCTTATACAGAAGATACCGACTCCCATTACTCCGGTTGAAATGGATAAAGCGCACGGTCATATCACCCTTGCCTACTTCGATAAAAAGAGTACGGTTGACTATATAGGTGTCATACAGGGCATACCGGTCTGCTTTGATGCAAAAGAGTGTGCTGCCGATACGTTTGCACTGCAGAATATTCACGAGCATCAGGTGCTTTTCATGCGGGATTTTGAAAAGCAGGAAGGAATAGCATTTATCCTGATATATTTTTCCAAGCGTGATGTGTATTACTACATGCGCGATACGGAGCTTGAACGTTTCTGGAAAAGAGCGGAAGACGGCGGCAGAAAAAGCTTTCGCTTTGATGAACTGGACGAGGATTTCTTCTTTAGATCGACCAACGGATACCATATCCCATACCTTGATATGATCAACAAAGATCTGGCTTTAAGAGAAGAATGATAAAAAAAAGGTTGACAAACCGGGCATTCATTCGTTATAATACGAACAATTCAATTTGCTACTATGATAATATGGTAGCACTTCACAGTAATAAAGTATTTTTGAAATAGTATTAGATAGCATTATATAAGGCGGTAATTGTTTTATGAATAAGAGATTATACACTACTCCCGAAGGCGTAAGGGATATATATGACGGCGAAGCCAAGTTTAAGCTTGACTTGGAAGCA
The DNA here is from genome assembly GCA_017553965.1 of Lachnospiraceae bacterium. Next base: position 1,417 of record JAFZJK010000021.1, read on the forward strand.
GAGCTCAGACATAAGCTTCATCTGTACGGATTTGAAGATATCGAGACGCCTACTTTTGAATATTTCGAAGTGTTCAGTGAGGAGCGTGGTTCCGTAAGAGTAAGAGATCTTTATAAGTTCTTTGACAGAGACGGTAACACTTTGGTACTCCGCCCTGATATGACACCTTCGATCGCAAGATGTGCTGCAAAGTATTTTAAGGAAGAGACAGGACCTGTAAGGTTTTGTTACTGCGGAAAAACCTTTATCAATAATTCGGAATATCAGGGAAAGCAGAAGGAGAGCACACAGCTTGGCTGTGAGCTTATAAATGATCCTTCGGTTACAGCCGATGCCGAGATGATCGCAGCTACCATCGACTGTCTGCTTGCTTCCGGACTTACGGAGTTTAGAATTGACATCGGAGATGTCCGTTTCTTTAAGGCTCTTATCGCAGAGACCGGACTTGATGATGAAAAGATCTACGAATTAAAGAATTATATCGTAGATAAAAACAGCTTCGGTTTAAAGGATTTCTTAAGAGAAGAAAATGTATCCGAGGAGCTTAAGACTATACTTGCCGATCTGCCCAATCAGTTTGGCGGGGCCGAGTGTCTTGATAACATCAGATCGATCATAACAAACAAAGATGCGCTTGCAACAGTAGAGCATTTGAAGTCACTTTACGAGCTCATGAAGGCTTACGGGTTTGAAAAGTATGTGGGCTTTGACCTTGGTATGATAAGCAAGTATGAGTATTATACAGGTATCATTTTCCATGCATACACTTATGATGTGGGTGAATCCATAGCATCGGGCGGAAGATACGATAATCTGGTAGGTCAGTTCGGAAAGGATGCTGCAGCAATCGGAATGACCATTATCACCGATAAGCTTCTTTTAGCACTTTCAAGACAGGGACTTATCAAAAAGAGTAATGCGGAAACAAAAGTATTTGATGCCAAAACAGATCCTGCCGAGGCTATAAAGAAGGCCATGGAAGAAAGAAACAGAGGCGTAAGCTGCATAGTCCATTGATCGGACACGCATTAGTATGATTCCGGCAGTATTCGATATACAAGAGAAAGGACATGGAACATTGAGATACATAACAATTGCACTTGCAAAGGGCAGGCTGGCAAAACAGTCGATGAAAATACTTAATGAACTTGGTATCAAATGTGATGAAATGAATGATCCCGATACCAGAAAACTCATATTTGAAGATAAAGAACACGGTTTCAGGTTTTTCCTGGCCAAAGCAAATGACGTACCCACTTATGTTGAGTACGGAGCAGCTGATATCGGAATAGTAGGTAAGGATACAATAGTTGAAGAGGCAAGAAGCCTTTATGAGGTGCTTGACCTCAATCTCGGAAAATGCAGGATGTGTGTAGCCGGACCTGCAAGCGCAAAGGAGAGTTTAAACAACGGTTCTCTTATAAGGGTGGCTACCAAGTATCCCAGGATCGCCAAAGATTATTTTAATAATACAAAGCACCAGACGGTAGAAATAATCAAACTGAACGGTTCTATAGAGCTGGCTCCCATAGTTGGACTTTCAGAAGTAATAGTTGATATAGTTGAAACGGGATCCACACTTCGTGAAAACGGACTTGAAGTGTTAGAGGAGATACTTCCTCTTTCTGCCAGAGTAGTGGTAAACAGAGTCAGCATGAAGATGGAACAGGAACGTATAACAAAGCTTATAAATGATATGAGACGTATTATTGTTGAGAAAGATTAATAAAGGAGGTTGACACATGAAAATAGTTAAACTTGATGAAAATGCAAAGAAAGATCTGTTGGTCAAGCTTTTAAAAAGAAGCCCTTCACAGTATACAGAATATGAAAATACAGTATCTCAGATAGTTGAAAATATCAGAGCAGGAAAGGACAGAGCTCTGTTCGATTATACCAAACAGTTCGATAAATGCGACATAGATGAGAATAATATTGAGGTAACCGAAGAAGAGTATAAAGAAGCATATGCTACTATCGATCCTCAGCTTGTTGAGACTATCAAAAAATCAGCAGCGAACATTAAGAAGTTCCATGAAAAGCAGAAGCAGAGAAGCTGGTTTGAAAGCACGGAAGACGGATGCATATTGGGACAGAAGATAACAGCTATCGAGCGTGTAGGTGTATATGTTCCCGGTGGAAGTGCAGCACTTGCTTCATCCGTACTTATGAATATCATACCTGCAAAGGTGGCAGGTGTATCTGAGATAATCATGTGCACACCTCCAAATGCAGAGGGTAAGGTATATAATGCTACACTCGTTGCCGCAAAGGAAGCGGGTGCCGACAGAGTATTTAAGGCAGGCGGAGCACAGGCTATAGCAGCACTTGCATACGGTACCGAGTCAATCCCCAAGGTTGATAAGGTGGTAGGCCCCGGTAATATCTACGTAGCACTGGCTAAAAAGAGAGTATACGGTAATGTTGGTATTGACTCAATAGCAGGTCCTTCCGAGATACTGGTACTTGCAGATGAGACCGCTAATCCCAGATACGTGGCTGCAGACTTACTCAGCCAGGCAGAGCATGATAAGCTTGCTTCGGCAATACTTATCACAACCAGCAGTGAGCTGGCAGAAAAGGTATCTGATGAGGTTAAGGCATTTACCGAAAAGCTTTCACGTAAGGAGATAATTGACCAGTCACTGGAGAATTACGGATATATCTTACTTGCTGACAATATGGACGAAGCAATCGATACTGTAAATGAGATAGCTTCCGAACACTTGGAGATACTCACAAAGGATCCGTTTGCCACCATGACAAAGATCAGGAATGCGGGTGCCATATTCCTTGGCGAATATTCAAGCGAACCGCTCGGAGATTATTTTGCTGGTCCCAACCACATACTTCCTACCAACGGAACAGCCAGATTTTTCTCTGCACTTTCGGTTGATGATTTTATCAAGAAGTCAAGTATCATAAGCTATTCATATGAAGCGCTTAAGGAAGTACACGAGGATATCGAAAGATTTGCAAAAGCAGAAGGACTTACCGCACATGCTAATTCAGTGGCTGTAAGATTTGAGTGATAATAAAGTTGTTGATCGCGTTGTATTGTAAGACTATCACAAGGAGAAAATTATGAGAACGGCGGAAGTTACCAGAAAAACAAAGGAAACAGATATATTTATAAAGCTTGATCTTGACGGAACAGGCAAGTCGGATATAGACACAGGCATAGGCTTCTTTGATCACATGCTTACAAGCTTTGCAAAGCACAGCTTTATAGATCTTGAGATCAAGGTTAAGGGCGATCTTAATGTGGACGGACACCACACCGTAGAGGATACCGGTATTGTGCTGGGCGAGGCTTTAAAACAGGCATTCGGCGATAAAGCAGGTATCAAAAGATACGGAAAAAGCATCCTTCCGATGGATGAAACACTGGTGCTTGCAGCAGTTGATTTCTGCGGAAGACCTTATCTTAATTACAACCTGACATTTACCATGCCGAAGATCGGTGAGCTTGACAGTGAACTTATAAGAGAGTTTTTCTATGCAGTATCATACTCAGCTGCGATCAATCTGCATATAAAACAGCTTGACGGGACCAATTGTCACCACATTGCAGAAGCTGCTTTCAAGGCATTTGCAAAAGCTGTGGATGAAGCAAAGACAGTGGACCCGAGAGTATCAGGCACACTGTCTACGAAAGGTACTTTATAAAATGATCACGGGACCGGTTTTCAGTTCATCTGTAAAACCGGTCTTATATTTATTTGAGCAGACCTGATTGTACAGGTTTGCAGCATAAATGTCCAAAAGATAAGAAGGGTCATCCATATTGCCGTCAGCCGGCTTGGTGATGATATTACAGGTCTCGGAATTTCTTAATGTACGTAGGAATTCGGAAGAATCCTTTTTAAATCCCAGAACCCTTATATAAGGCACTTTTGTTATACCATCATCTGCAGATAGATACGCTTTAGTACTGCCGGTATTGTCGGAAATATATTGAAATGCATTTGCATACATTGGCGAGAGCAACAGTTTAAACACGGCGCGGCTTATTGCGGAATATGTGAAAGCTTTACATTTTAATCCGGCTATGAGTTCAGATATGACAACCTGTTTTCCGCGGCAGTTTATAAGTTTGTTCTTTAAGTCGTTGTGGATATCGGGTATCGAACGGATATCCTCATCGGATGCCGAATTGAGCCGCATATAGAGCATGTCGCTAAAGTCATCTTCAAATATCGGAAGACTTTTCCCGATGTTATCATTAAGCATATTATACGCTGTTTCCGGCAGGCAATTTCTTAATATACCGATATCATTGTTTTTCAGGGCGTTTCGTACAGAGGTTGCCGAAGGATACTCGGAGAGCATTTCGTCATGATAGGAAGAACCTGTACGTTTTACTGTGATAAGCTCGGGAAGCTTTGTATATATACCGCTTTTCTTTAACCTGTACAAAGCACGGCAGTATTCTATACCCAGAAGGTTATTGGGTAAGTAAAGAGTGCTGTCGGTCGTATTAATCTTTTCCTTTATAACCGATTCGAAAGCTGCCGGATATGACATGCCTTGTTTAACGGCTGCTGAAATATTTTGACGGAATTCTTCGGTATTCGAGTAGTCTTCGGTATTAACAGCAAACTCATACAGCGTATCGATATTACCGCATTCGCTTCCAAAGCAGATAAAGTCTATGTTTAGAGTTGACGAAAGAAGACGTACCGCACCGTCGGCAAATGTTTCCGCACTACCCAGTGCGTAGACAGTAGGAAGCTCAAATACTATGTCGGCACCGCTATACAGGGCCATGGAGGTCCTTAGAAATTTATCACATACAGCAGGAGCTCCGCGCTGTACGAAATCACCGCTCATAATGATCACGGCGGTATCTGCACCGGTGATCTCTTTAACTTTTTCTATAAGGTATTTATGACCGTTATGGAACGGGTTGAATTCAGCTATGATACCTACAGTCTTCATATGGCTCCTTTCTGTGAATTTATCAATAAAAGGCTTTAGTTAGCTTGATGTACGCCTTATGATGTATTATATAATACTTTGTGCGTTTTGTTAAGGTACTTTATGATATAAATATTATAAAAGAATTTAGGGAAAAACTTGATAATCCCATGTGAAATGTGGTAAAATATATAGATGTATTAAAATCGGATTTATTAACAGGAAGGAATAATAGGAAAAAGATGAGAATTTATCCTGCAATTGATATAAGAGGCGGAAAATGTGTCAGACTGCGTCAGGGCCTGTTTGCAGATATGACGATATATAATGATGACCCGGTAAGTGTGGCTTTGGGCTTTAAGGAAGCCGGTGCGGAATACATACATGTTGTTGATCTGGATGGAGCACTTGAAGGTTACAGCGTTAATGCAGAGGTTATATCACGCATAGCAAATGAGACCGGACTCCCGGTACAGACCGGAGGCGGCATCAGGACATTGGAGAATATAGAGACCAAGCTTAATGCAGGTGTATCCAGAGTTATTATCGGAACTAAAGCAGTAAGGGAACCTGAATTTGTTAAAGAAGCAATTAATGCTTTCGGTGCGGAGCATATCGTGGCGGGCTTAGACGGAAGAGGCGGAAAGGCAGCTGTAGCAGGCTGGGAAAAGGAAAGCGACCTTGACATCATAGAGCTTGCATTAAAGTTTAAAGATTACGGACTTCTTACCGTGGTATATACAGATATATCGAGAGACGGAATGCTTACAGGACCCGATCTTGATTATACTACCCGGCTTGTAAAAGAGACCGGACTTGATATCATAGCTTCCGGCGGTGTCGGTTCTGAGGAAGATATTGACCGCATAGCCGAAAAGGGTGTTGAAGGTGTTATAACCGGAAAAGCCATATACGAGGGCAGGATCAATCTGAAAAGAGTACTTGAAAAATACAGAGAGGATAACATTAAATGAAAAAGATCATAACCTATATCAATTGTGAAAACGAGACTATGGAGAGCTGCGTTAACAGCTCGAGAGAGTACGAGAATAACGGAGCCGACGAGCTTTTTATCTACAGTGCCGCTGAGTCAGAGACGGAGATCGAAAATCTGCTGGCAATAGTAAAAGAAGTGGTAAGGCGTGTGGATATTCCCGTTATGATAGGTACCCGCGTAAAGAGATTTGAAGATATCAAAAAAGCTTTTTACACAGGTGCAAAAAGCGTAGTCCTTCAGTACAGAGATATTAAGGGGACCGATCTGATCAAACAGGGAAGCGAGCGTTTCGGAAAGGACAGTATCATCATCGAAGTAAATATGGATCCGGAAACAGCTACGGATGTATTCGGTGATAATGATATATTCGGTACAGAGTATTATGGCGGACTTTTATTCAAGCATGTAGTTATATCCGAAAAGCTTAAGAAGACCATCACAAGCATGAAGGTACCTGTGATCATAAGAGACAGTCTTATCAGAAATGATATCCTTTCACTGATATCTTTGGATAATGTATCCGGTATAGCTACCAATTATTATGCGGAAAAGAAGCTTCCTTCAGACACTTTATATACCGACGGTCCCAGCGTACAGGCGGGAACTGGTATCATGCAGGTTAAGCGAAACTTAAAGGAAGATGGGATAGATGTAAATACATTTGACAGTAAGCTGAAGTTTGCCGATCTTAAAAAGAACAGTGACGGCATGGTACCGGTCATTGTCCAGGATTACAGGAACAATGAAGTACTGATGCTTGCCTACATGAACGAAGAAGCCTTCAACAAGACGGTAGAGACCGGTGTTATGACATATTTTTCAAGGTCCCGTCAGGAACTCTGGATAAAGGGAGGTACATCCGGTCATTTCCAGTATGTAAAAGAACTTATAGCTGACTGTGATAACGACACATTACTTGCAAAGGTTGAGCAGATAGGAGCAGCCTGCCATACGGGAAACCGTTCATGTTTCTTTAACGAGATGTTAAAGCATGAATACGAAGAAAAGAATGCTTACGCTGTTCTTAAAGGTCTTTACGATGTGGTGGTTGACAGAAAGAACAATCCGAAAGAAGGTTCATATACCAATTATCTTTTGGACAAGGGCATAGATAAGATACTTAAGAAATGCGGTGAAGAAGCTACCGAGATAGTTATAGCCGCAAAGAATCCGAACGCAGAAGAATTAAAGTATGAGATAGCTGATTTTCTTTACCATGTTACGGTACTTATGGTTGAGTGTAACGTTGACTGGGAAGATATCGTAGAAGAGTTATCAAAACGATGATCCTATAAATAGGGAATATCCGGATGGGGCCGGAAAATGTACGGAGGGGCGATGTTATGGATAAGGGTTTTCTTAAATGTCCTTTTTGCGGGGCAGAAGATATTAAGCTTATAGACAGGATAGATGTTTCCGACGGCACACATACTTATTATCATGCTAAATGTTCAGCGTGCGGAGCCTCGACGGAAGAACAAAAATCACAATTTGATGCTATAGTTGCTTGGAACAGGAGGGTATGATCATTATGAGAATAAGAAATCTTAAAATGAGAACAGTTATGATTTCTATAGTAGCCATATCTGTTGCTATAGGTATCAGTCTTTTGTGTATTCTGGCCGCATATAATTCCAATGAGACCTTAAAGGATAAGATCAATGACAATATGTCAACATACCTGGATGCCCAGGTAAATACAATTGAAAAGTTTGTTAAGGATTCTGAAGAAAAGCTTGTTCTGTTTTCTAAAAACACACTTATTAAAGAACTGGTAGCGGAAGATGTTGCCGATCTAAAAAAGAGCGGTGTGTCATTCGGGCAGCTTAGAAGCGAAGATTTCCCTGCATTTAATGCCGAAGGATATAACACAACAGCATATTATAAGGATCATTTTAAGAAATATGAAGAAGTACAGTCTTATACTCTGGATTATTACAGTCACCTGGAAAACTGGGAAGGTCTTTATGTAGGTAATATGGAGACCAGAATATTGGCGTACAGTGTACCTCCAGTTATCGGAAAGGTGTTAAGAGCGGATGCCGGACGACGCCAGGAGCTTATGAATGAACTCAAAAAAGCGGGTATAGGCGGAGTATATAATGCAGGTATCATTGTATCTCCCGGTACAGGACTACTGTGTCTATCCATGTACTCACCTGTGTCCTTTGATGAGAACGGAAACCCGGTCGGATATGTCGGAGCGGGAGTATTTAATACAGAGCTTGAGAAAGCTTTGACAGAAAATGAGATAACCGGTATTGATGACAAATATTTCTATATGTTTAACTACAAAACCGGAACCTTATTCATGGATACTCATTACGTGACCGAAGAAGAAAGGGACGCACACATTGCTAAGGAAATAACGAATCCCATTCTAAAAGAGGTACAAAATAAAATGACCGCAGGTGAGCAAAGCGGACATTTTGAGTTTGAGAGTGATGACTATAACAATGGTAAAGCTATAGTAGTTAATTACGCAGGTTTACCGGGACGTGACTGGGCAGTTGTTCTTACAGCTGAAAAAGATGCATTATATGCAGCATCCAATAAAAACTTAAGGAACATGCTTATACTCGGTGCGGTTGCATTTATACTGATAATCGTGCTTGCAGCTGTATCGATCACATTCCTTACCAGACCTTTGGCAGGTGTTACTTCAGCCATCAAGGATCTAAGTAAGCTTCAACTTAAAAAGAATCAATTTGTTATCAAACGTGCTAAAGATAAGAATGAAGTCGGGCAGATAGCTCATGAAATAGAAATACTGCGAGTTGCATTAAGCGGCATAGTCGATACACTTAAGGGCTGCTCACTGAGTCTTGATTCTTCAGCAGGAAACATGGATGAGAACTCCAAAAATCTGGTAAGCTTTGTAACTGATAATACAGCTACCACACAGGAGCTTGCATCCTCACTTACATCGACAGGCTCTATAGTTGACGAAGTAAATGACAGCATAGGTCATATGAAAGAGCTGGTTGATCATGCGGTATGCTCCGTTAAAAACGGTTCCGAACAGAGCGAGAATCTGCTCGCAGCTGCTGAGTCCATGGAGCAGAAGACCTCCGAGACTCTGTCAGAATCCAGAAAGAACATAATTGATAATAAGAAGGCTATCCAGGAAGTTATAACAAAACTTCGTACCTTAAGCAAGATCAATACCTTCGTAAATGATATTTTGTCGATAGCGACACAGACAAAACTGCTTTCGCTTAATGCTTCCATTGAGGCAGCACGTGCAGGTGAGCAGGGCAAGGGATTCTCGGTAGTAGCTACAGAGATCGGTACTCTGGCCAACAATACATCTTCTGCAGCACAGAAGATACAGGATATTACCCGTCTTACCAATGAAAGTATTGACGAGACGGTTAAGTGTTTCGATGAGTTGAATGATTATCTTGAAAGTGATATAATGACCAAGTTTGAAGAGATCAATTCCGAAGCACAGAATAATAACAAGATCACCAGTGAGCTTATTGATAATATCAATGAGATCAACAACAATGTACTTGAATTCAAGAAATTTGTTAACGAGTTGGTATCACAGATGGATGATATCAGAGCACTCAGTGAACAGAACAGTGCCGGAATAGACGATATTGTATCCAAGAATGAAAAGACCAGCAGTATTGCAGAGAACATGGCCGGGTCTGCAGGTAATAATAAGGATAACGCCAAGGCACTCGGAGAGATCATATCCAAGTTTACTATGTGATGTTGAAGCTTTAAAGCAGCTTTTTACAATCGGTTGGGAAGGCAGTTAACCGAGCAGTATTAGGAGTATTACAATATTTTATAAGGAGTTATTATCTGTAGCGTGCTTTTTGTGGGGAATAAGAGTATGCAACATGATAAGATAGGAAACATGAAAAAGATAGCAGTAGCAGGTACGGGATATGTAGGATTGTCTCTGGCAGTCTTACTTGCACAGAATAATGAAGTCACAGCAGTGGACATTATTCCTGAGAAGGTTGAGAAGCTTAACAATTATATTTCACCCATACAGGATGACTATATTGAAAAGTATCTGGCAGAAGCAAAAGCCGGCAGCAAAACATTGAATTTAAAGGCGACAGTAGACGGAGCTTCAGCATATAAGGATGCTGATTATATCATTATTGCAGCACCCACCAATTATGATCCTCATAAGAATTTTTTCGATTGTTCTGCTGTAGAGTCGGTTATTAAGCTTGTATTGGAGTGCACTTCGGATAGAGTAAATAAGCCGGTTATGATCATTAAGTCGACCATCCCGGTAGGCTATACTAAGTCGGTTAAAGAAAAATTCGGTGCCGATAATATCATGTTCAGCCCTGAGTTCTTACGTGAATCAAAAGCCTTATATGATAACCTTTATCCTTCAAGAATAATTGTAGGATGTGATGAGGCTACATCCGAAGCAGCAGATATATTTGCCGGTCTGCTTAAGGAAGGTGCTTTAAAGCAGGATATCGAAGTATTAAAGATGGGTACCACCGAGGCTGAAGCTGTTAAGCTTTTTGCCAATACTTATCTGGCACTTCGTGTTTCTTATTTTAACGAGCTTGATACATATGCAGAGGTAAAAGGTCTTAATACTTTAGATATAATAAAGGGTGTAAGCTTAGATCCAAGAATAGGTGACTTCTACAACAATCCTTCATTCGGATACGGCGGATACTGCTTGCCTAAGGATACTAAGCAGCTGTTGGCCAACTACGAGGATGTACCTCAGAACATGATGTCAGCCATAGTAGAGTCCAACAGGACACGTAAGGACTTCATAGCAGACCGTGTACTGGAGCTCGCAGGATACTACAGTGCCAATGCTACCTGGAATTCCACCAAGGAAAAAGAGATCGTCATAGGCGTATACAGGCTTACCATGAAGAGCAACAGTGACAACTTCCGCCAGAGCAGTATCCAGGGCGTTATGAAGCGTATCAAGGCCAAGGGAGCTACGGTCATCATCTATGAGCCCACCTTAGAGGACGGTACCACATTCTTCGGAAGCAAAGTCGTAAACGACATAGAGAAGTTCAAGTCCATGAGTGATGCTATCATAGCCAACCGCTATGACAAGATACTTGATGATGTAGAAAATAAGGTATATACAAGAGACCTTTTCAGAAGAGAATAGTGGGGACGTAATGGACTTTAATTTTCTCAATAATAACAACAATAATAATAGCAACAATAATAATACTAATCCCGTAATAGACAATCAGGAAGTGCTGGGGCATACTCTGACGCATGAGCACAGAAAAACATATGATGTACCCGGAGCGGACGATCCGGAAAAACTGACATCGAAGTGCATACAGATCCTATTACTGCCAAGGATACTTGATATCTTATGCTTCTTTCTGGCAGCGGGGTTCTTCTCCTGGAACAGTGCGAACGACAAGTATAAATACTTTGCAAAAAGAGTGTTAAATCCGGACTCTACCACGAGCTTCTTAAGTGCCTTATTTGACATTAAGACAATACTGG
>JAFZJK010000175.1 GCA_017553965.1 Lachnospiraceae bacterium
GTAGTAAAAAGCAATAACTTAAGGATATCATACCTACCTCAGAACCCTGATTTTGATATGGATAAGAGCGTATTGGAAAACATAACCGAGAAGATATACGCCGGTGCGGATAACTGGGACAAGATGGGAGAGATAAAGGCGAACCTTGCCAAGTTTGGTATAGATGATCCGGAGTGCTCACCGGAGATCCTTTCCGGTGGACAGAGAAAAAGAGCGGCATTGGTGGCAGCTATAATGACTCCTTCAGACCTGCTCATACTTGATGAGCCGACAAACCACCTGGATTCCGAGATGATAGAATGGCTTGAAGATTTTTTGCAGCGCTTTAAGGGTGCACTTCTAATGATCACTCATGACAGATATTTCTTAGATGAAGTGACCAACCAGATCCTTGAGATAGATAAAGGAAACGTTTACCGTTATGAGGCAAACTATTCCGGCTTTTTGGAGCTTAAACAGCAGCGTCTTGATTTCGAGCAGGCAGCGGAAAGAAAAGCGGCCACGTTGTATAGAAAGGACCTTGCGTGGATGTTAAGAGGTGCCAGAGCAAGGTCGACCAAACAGAAAGCTCATATACAGCGTTTTGAAGCACTGAGGGACAGACAAAGGCCGGAAGAGGAAAGATTTATAGAGCTTAGTTCACTGCCCTCAAGGATGGGAAACAAAACGATCATTCTGGATAACATATCAAAAGTATATGGGGATAAGACTCTTTTTAAAAACTTTTCATATGTTTTCGGTAAGCTCGACCGTATCGGTGTAGTGGGACCTAACGGCTGCGGTAAATCTACTTTGCTAAAGTGCATAATAGGTGCGGTCACTCCCGATACAGGATCGGTGGAGATCGGACAGACCATAAAGATCGCATATTTCGGGCAGGAAAACGAAGAACTCGACGGAACAAAAGGAGTGCTTGAGTTTGTTAAGGATACAGCAGAGTATATAAGGACCGTGGATGGTATGATATCGGCCTCAGCCATGTGTGAACGGTTTCTTTTTACTCCCGATATGCAATATGCGCCAATATCAAAGCTTTCGGGCGGAGAGAAGCGTAGACTTTATCTGCTAAAGGTACTTATGGAGCAGCCCAATGTGATAATCCTTGACGAGCCGACCAATGATCTTGATATCCAGACACTAAGAATTTTGGAGGATTATCTTGACCGGTTCCCGGGTATCATTATAACGGTAAGCCATGATAGGTATTTCCTTGACAGAGTGGTAACCAGGATATTCTCATTTGAATCTGACAAAACACTGCTGCAAAGCGAGGGCGGATATTCAGATCTTGTACTGCGTAAAAAAGAAGATGATGAAACGGCAGGAGTTACGGGAAAGGCTTCAAATTCAAATTCGGCAGGAAAGAATAAAGGCGGTGCGGAAAACACCGAATCCAACAATAAGAACAACTTCCGTGCTCCGCGTGAAAAGACCAAGCTTTCATATAAGGAGCAGCAGGAATATGACAATATTGAATCCGAGATAGAAAAGTTAGAGGAAGAATGCGCAGAGCTTGAAAAACAGATAGCTGCAGCAACTACCGATTATTCAAAGCTTATGGAACTAAGCAAGAAAAAAGAGGAAACCGAAGCCGAGATCGAGCTAAAGATGGAAAGATTCATCGAACTGCAGGAGATGGTGGACAGGTTCACAAAAGAGTGATTTTAGCCGATATACAATACGGAATACTATACGTATTTCAAAATACATAGAAGGGAGGTGTGTCAGGTGATAAGATTCGATACCACATACTATGGGAGCCTGTTTGGATACAGTGGATCCGGTTCTAACAGTTATTCAAATACTCTTTACAGCAGTCTTTCACAGCTTTCAAGCGTGAAAAGCGGAGCTTACACTAAAGCTTTAAAGGCTTTGTACGGTAAGAACAGTAATACGAATACTTATAATTCTTCGGTTTTGAAGAATTCAAATATTAAGTATACTGTTGATTCTGAGCTTAGCGGTGTTAAAAGAGAAAGCGGAGAACTTGCCGAATCTGTTAAGAAGCTTAGCAGTACAGGTAAGAACGATCTGTTTGTCAATAAAGACAAATATGATAAGGACGCTGCTTATAAGGCTGTCAGTGAATTTGTAACAAATTACAATGAAACAATAACAGCTGCCGATAAGTTGGATAATTCCGCTATTAATAACGCTGTTTCCAGTATGGCAAGGATGACCGGGATCATGGGCAAGAGCCTGTCAAATGCCGGGATCACCGTCGGTGTGGACGGAAAGATGTCCGTAGATGAGGAAGCCTTTAAGAAGGCTGATATGGATACGGTCAAGAATCTTTTCGGCAGCAACGGATATTTCGGAAGATCGATAGCTTCATCTGCTCAAAGAATCGAATCCATTGCCGGACAGCAGGAATTGAAAAATTCAGGCAACCAGAACTTCTACGGTAGGAATGGTTCGTACTATGCGACCTATGATACGGGTTTGCTTTTTAACGGATTATTCTAACCGCTGTATTTATTGTGGTCAAATGCATGGAGGACAGGGATCGTGTTTATACATGGGACCTGTCCTTCGTGCGTTATTTATTACGTATATACAAGGTATTGTTACAGGGGCTAAATATTGCAAAAAACGCCTGTTTATGGTATAATAACTATATATTTTTTGTGAAAAACGATAGCATATGCTGCCGATAGGGCAGGCTTTGATAAAGGGAAGGAATTGTAATGGGATACACGGAAAAGGATATCCGGGAAATAGTAGAGAAACAGAGAAAATTCTTTAAGACCGGAAAAACACTTGATGTTGAATACAGGATAAGACAGCTTAAACGTCTTAAAGCGGCTCTTATCGCAAATGAGGAAGCATTTGAAAAGGCCTTAAACGAGGACCTCGGCAGGAGCAGAGTGGAAGCGTATCTGTGTGATATTGGCCCGGTGATCGTAGAGATAAACGAGATCATACACGGGTTAAAAAAGTGGGCAAAACCTGAGTTCCATTTTAGCGGGATCATGTGCTTCCCGAGTTTAACTACAAAGGTATATAAGCTACCTTACGGAGTGTCTTTGATAATCAGTCCTTTTAATTTCCCTATTATACTGACTTTAGGGGTTTTGGCTGCAAGCATTTCGGCAGGCAATACTGCTGTTATCAAGACAAGCTCCAAGTCACCGGCGTGTACGAGCGTATTGAAAACTTTTATAAAGAGGATCTTTTCTGAAGAATATGTAACACTGATCGACGGCGGTCACGATGTGGCGGATATGTGCCTTGATCAGCGCTTTGACAAGATCTTTTATACAGGCTCGCCCGCTATAGGAAAGCATGTTCTTGCAAAAGCAGCACAGAATCTGACTCCCGTAGCTTTGGAGCTGGGAGGCGAGACAGGAAACTGGGCGATAGTAAGGAAAGATGCCAACATTAAGGATACTGCGAGAAAAATAGCATTTTTCAAACTGCTCAATGCAGGACAGATATGTATAAACATTAACCAGATAGCAGTAGCCGAGGAAATAGCAGATGCCTTTCTTAAGAAATTAAAGGCTGCATTTATAAAGCAGGCGGGAGAAAAGCCTGAAGATAATGCCGACTACCCGAAGCTTATCACCGCATCCGTATACGATAAATGCGAAAAACTTGCCGCAGAATACAAGGACAGGATATATTTCGGCGGTACAGGAAACAGAGATACACTCCGCTTTTCACCAACTGTCATATATCCAGTAGATAAGGACGAGGATATCGTAATGCATGAATTATTCTGTCCGATGCTTCCTGTAGTACCGTTTAAGGATGAAGAGGTTGATAAACTGCTTGACACGATAGCTGACCGTGAGCACCCGCTTGCCATGTATCTTTTTACCAAGAACATGAAGTGGGCGGACAAGGTTATGCAGACACAGCAATTCGGCGGCGGCTGTATAAATGAGGTTGTCCTTCACATGATGGTAAGAGGTGTACCGTTTAACGGTACAGGACACAGCGGTATGGGTGCTTACCACGGAGAATGGGGATTCAGAGAGTTTACGCATCCCCAGACCGTACTTAAAGGAAGTACGCATTTTAATCTGCCTATACGTGAGCATCCTTATTCGGGAAAGATGGGAAAGATTAAGTTTAAGCTTTTAAAACTGTTGGAAAAGTGATACCAGTAAGTAATGCCTTATATTATGAATACAGGTCATAAGAAAGGACATGTATTATGCAGGATTATTTTATATATTATGCATCATCCAATATAATTGGTACGATCATATTCAGTATCATGCTGGCTCATGACCGCTTAAGTGTTGACAGACAGGAGAAACAGCTAAAATACGATCAGACACTTGTAGCATTTATGCTGTATTTTATCTCTGATTCCATATGGGCGGCCATTGATTCGGATATAATACCCAAAACACAGTTGAGCGTATCCGTATCAAATTATGTGAATTTTATACTTATGACAACTATTACGTATTCATGGTTAAGGTATGTAATGGCTGTAGAGCAATTGGAAAAAAGGAACCGTACCGTTGTAAAGCATGCCATTGCATTTCCTTTTGTAATATCGGCATTAATATTGCTGGTACTTTTTATAGCGGCACCCGGTGCTCTTTTGGAAGACAACCTGGGAGTTACCTCTTTGTTTGACGGGTTTATGATCGTTACGCCTTCTATTTATATCGTGGCGGTTATCATGTATGCTATAAAGGAAGCAAAGCTTGAAGACGATCCCATAGAAAAAAGAAAACATATCTACATCGCATTTTTCCCTGTTATGGTGGTAGTGGGCGGTTTGATCCAGATGATATTTATGCCTACGCTGCCGGTATTCTGTTATGCGGGCAATATATTCATGCTGATATTCCACATAAAGACCACAGATGATCAGATATCCACCGACCCACTTACAAAGCTTAATAACAGAAGCCAGTTGATCAGGTACGTGGCACAGGAAAGTAATATGAGGATGGATGGCAGAGCGACTTTTGTTATCATGATCGACATCAATGATTTTAAAAAGATCAATGATACGCTGGGCCATGCTGAGGGAGATAAGGCTCTGGTAATCCTTGCACAATCACTTGTATACTCTATCAGAAACTGCAACATGCCAATGTTCCTTGGACGTTTCGGCGGAGATGAGTTTGTACTTATAGCACATCCGGTAAAAAAAGAGGAAGTGGAAAAGCTTATCGAGGAGATCCGTGAAAATGTACGCGCAGAGTGCATTAAGGAAAACAAGCAGTTTATTCTGTCGGTAGGTATAGGATATGATGAGCTTTTAAGTATTCCGGATACCTTCCAGAAGTGTATGCAGCGAGCCGACAGCAAGCTGTATCTCGATAAGGAATATTGCAAGATAAACGGTAAAAGTACCGTCCTGGAAAAAAATTCATAAAACGTATTGACAAAAACAAAAGTATTTGTTATATTACACACTAACATAAGAAAAGCAACGACGGAAAGAGTAGTTCGCTACGAATCATCCAGAGAGGACAGCAGTTTGGTGGAAGCTGTCTATGAGGACGGAGAATGAAAACCATTCCTGAGCTGTAAGGCCGAATTACAGTAAGCCTCACCGTATGCCTGCGTTAAAGGATAGGATTTGTTGGAATCTGAAGTGAAAAGTTAAGGTGGAACCGTGCTGTCGCACCCTTAAAGACTAATTGTCTTTATGGGTGCTTTTTTCTTGTGTATATGGCGAATGTTGCAAAGCAAAGGAGGAAAAATTATGAGCAGCGAGAACAATTTATTTGAAAACGAAGAGTACAGGAAGATGTATTGGCATACATGTTCCCACATTATGGCACAGGCCGTAAAGCGTCTGTATCCCGAAGTAAAGCTGGCTATCGGTCCGGCTATTGAAAACGGTTTTTACTATGACTTTGATGCACCTTTCGGTTTTAATCCGGAGCATCTTGAAAAAATCGAAGAAGAAATGCGAAAGATATGTAAGGAGAACCTGAAGCTTGAAAGGTCTGAGCTACCTAGAGAGAAAGCTTTAGAGCTTATGAAGGATGAGCCCTATAAGATCGAGCTGATAAATGATCTGCCTGATGAGGCGGTTATATCATTTTACAGACAGGGTGAGTATATCGACCTTTGTGCAGGGCCGCATCTTGACTCAACAGGCAGAGTAAAAGGAAACGGTATCAAGCTTTTAACATGTGCCGCAGCTTACTGGAGGGGTGATTCCAACAGAGAGTCTTTACAGAGAATATACGGTATAGCATATCCTAAGAGAGAGCAGCTTGATGAATATCTTGAGAGATTAGAAGAAGCAAAGAGAAGAGACCACAGGAAACTCGGTAAGGAACTGGGCTTGTATCTGCTTATGGATGAAGGTCCGGGTTTCCCGTTCTTCCTGCCCAAGGGTCTGATACTTAAAAATACACTTATTGATTATTGGAGACAGATACATAAGAGATATGGTTACGTGGAGATATCCACACCCATGATGCTTAACCGTGCGCTCTGGGAAAGATCGGGACATTGGGAGCATTACAAACAGAACATGTATACAACAGTTATAGAGGATATGGACTTTGCGATCAAACCCATGAACTGTCCCGGAGGTATGCTTGTATACAGATCAGAGCAGCATTCATACAGAGAGCTGCCCTTACGTGTAGGTGAACTTGGGTTAGTTCACAGGCATGAAATGTCAGGTACTCTGCACGGTCTTTTCAGAGTAAGATGTTTTACGCAGGATGATGCACATATCTTTATGACATGGGACCAGATGCGTGATGAGATAAAGAATGTGATAAGACTTTTTGATGAAGTATATTCCGTATTCGGGCTGTCTTACGAGATAGAAG
Organism: Lachnospiraceae bacterium; assembly: GCA_017553965.1. Next base: position 6,771 of record JAFZJK010000175.1, read on the forward strand.
TGTCCACTATGCCTGAAGACCACATGGGCGAGGTTGAAACATGGGATTATGCAACGGATACATTAAAAGCAGCCTGTGAGGACATGGGAAAAAGCTATGTTATAAATGAAGGAGACGGTGCATTTTACGGACCTAAGCTGGATTTCCATCTGGCTGATTCGCTGGGACGTACATGGCAGTGCGGTACAATACAGCTTGACATGCAGCTTCCGGAAAGGTTTGAACTTGAATATATAGGAGCTGACGGCAAGAAGCATCGTCCGGCTATGATCCACAGAGTAGTATTCGGATCGATCGAAAGATTTATAGGTGTTATCACAGAACATTTTGCGGGAGCATTTCCGTTATGGCTGGCACCTGTACAGGTGGAGATACTTCCTGTAACAGATCGTGCGGGTGAATATGCACAAAGTATTGCAAAGCAGCTTGAAGCAGCAGGTTTCCGTGCAGAAGTTGATCAGCGTCCCGAGAAGCTCGGCTATAAGATCAGGGAAGCACAGCAGATGAAGGTGCCGTATATGGTCATAGTCGGAGATAAGGATATGGAGAACAATACCGTATCCATTCGCCATCGGGCAGGAGAAGATCTCGGCGCCTTAAAGTATAAGGACTTTGAAAAGCTTCTTGTTGATGAAAGAGATTCCAAGGCTATCAAATAAAAATATCTGGAATTATATCATAATATGTGTTAATATCATTGGCATAGTCTTCGTTTTTTGAAAGGATACAATATGAAAAAAGAAGCGACAAATTGTGAGAACTGCATGTATTATGAATATGATTACGACGATGAGGAGTATTACTGCACCCAGAGCTGTCTGGATGAGGATGATATAGCCAAGATGGCAATGGACAGTCATTATCACTGCCCTTATTACCGCGAAGGCAATGAATACACCATAGTCAGAAAACAGATTTAAATTTATTTGACAGATTAAAGAAAGAGGTGATCATCATGATGACACAGGAAGAAATGAACAGTACCAATTGGTCACAGTCGGTGGCAGGAGTATGTATTAAGGACGGAAAAGTGCTGCTTGGCAGACATACATACGGAGGCGGCAAAGGAAAGCTTATAATCCCCGGCGGTTATGTCAAGTTTGGTGAAATACCTCAGGAAACTCTTGTAAGGGAATATCTGGAAGAAACAGGAGTTACGGTTAAGCCCGGAAAACTTATAGGCATGCGCTTTAACGATAAGGACTGGTATGCGGTGTTTGAGGCTGAATACGTGGAAGGTGAAGCCAGACCGGATATGGATGAGAACAGTGAAGTGGTATGGATGCCGACAGAGGAAGCTTTACAGGATGAAACAGTCCCCGGTCTTACCAAATCCCTGATAAAATATGCTTTGGAAAACCAGGGATTAAAAGAAACACCTTATGAAACAAATAAAGAAAAACAGTTTTTATTTGTATGAAATACCAGAAAGAAAACGGAGATCAGAACCTTACCGGGTTTTAATCTCCGTTTATTTTTTATATATTATAGATTATTTTTGCAGATTAAATTTTCCACCTCGTCGAGCTTCGGAGGGTTTAGAGGAAGCGGGAACCTGGAGATAGCTATGGCTGAGCAGGCACTGGCA
>JAFZJK010000176.1 GCA_017553965.1 Lachnospiraceae bacterium
GAGTTATCGGTATGTATGAAGGTAGCAGTAATACGATCGAAGACATAAGCAGGACAGGCAGGCGCGGATTGTCAAAGGTAGCGGTAGCACTTATAGCCTTAGCCGGTGTACTGACGCTTAGCGGCGGAGTAGCGTGGGCCATGACAAATTCAGCGTTAAAGGATTTCTTCTTTAAGAACAGCAGCGAAGAATTTGAAAATGTTTATACCCCGGTCATAGCTGAATATGACCTCGGAAACGTTAAAGCCGTATATGAAGGTTCAATATATGATAAATCTACCGAAATCGGTTATCTCAGCTTCAGTTTCCGGGATAATGCAGGCAATCCCATTATTCTTAAAAACAATAATGAAGTTTGTTTCCTTAATGACAGCTATACCAATGATAATATGTTATCATTCCATACTTTTACCAACGGACTTAAGATTGGCGATGAAAGGTTTTACCTGATATTGATAAATCTTGATTCCTGTCATACTATTTTGGATGATAATAACTTATTTGTAAGGTTTAACCGAACCTACGTACCCGAGGACAATAAACCATTTGGCTTTGTAGTTTTAAGCAAAGAACAGTTTGACGCCTTAAAGGCTGACGTAGCTCAGTTGGATCCCGATGCAATATTTGCATATACTTATGATCCCGTAACGGATACTGTCACAAGCGATTACGACAAGACCGCCGTAGCTCCTAAAGTTTTAGAAATACTTGGAAAATATACCATTAACGAAGTTGAGTGCATAGATACACCTGCACAGGAAATAACAGTAGAGGATATGAAGGTTAAGGTCGGCAGAACCGACATCACACTTATATATAATGTTAATGACTGCGAGATCGATGCTTTTACACTCATAAGAGAAGACGGTACAAGAATAGATTTCACCAAAGAAGAATATACCGTTGGTTATAATAGCGCGACTAACGAAGAAACTACCGGTAATATATGGAATGTTTCCGAAATAGATTCCGACAAAAGATTTGGCGGAGGCTTCCAGGAAAAAGACGGAGAAGCAACATATACCTACAACTTCGGCTATATACTCGGACTTAACGAAAAAGTTAAGATCGAAGCAAATGGAAACATATATGAGTAATATCGGTTTTGATCAAACCGATCAAAAAGCGTGAACAGGCGCAAATAGGAAAAAGTCCTTAGATCTGACAGATCTAAGGACTTTTTTTATTATATCTTTATTCTTCTGTATTCAAATCTTCCGGCTCTTCAGGAACTTCTTCGTCTTCCGGTTCATCCGGGAAATTTTCTATCGCATCCTCAACATAAGTTACGGGTTCCATATCGATATCCGCGTCATTTTCCGTCTCTTTAACTCTGGCAAAGCTTGCCACGAAAACATCCTTATTTGCATCGATACTGATCAGTTTAACACCGGTAGTATTTCTTCCGATCACACTGATATCTGCTACGCTGAGTCTTATGGTAGTACCGGTATTGGTCATCATGATGATCTCACCGCTCTCACGGTTAAGTACCTTAGCTCCTACCAGGTTACCGCTCTTCTCGACTATCTTGTAGCATCTTACACCCTTACCGCCACGATGCTGAGCACTGAACTCGGATATAGGAGTAAGCTTTCCGTAACCAAACTCGGATACAGTGAGCAGGTATTCACCCTGGTTGTCAAGCTGCATAGCCACAACCTCGTCCGTATCCTCAAGGTTCATACCTATTACACCGATGGACTGACGGCCTGTGATCCTTACATCATGCTCATAGAACCTGATACACTGTCCGTACTTGGAGATAAGGAATACATTGCTCTTATCATCCGTGCACTTAACACCAATAAGTTCGTCATCATCTCTGAGTGATATAGCGATAAGTCCGCCCTTGCGGATATTTGCATATTCTGAAAGTCTGGTCTTCTTGATGATACCGTTCTTTGTAGCCATGAGAAGGAAGCTGTCGAAGTCGTAGCCGCGTACAGTTATGGTAGCGGTTATCTTCTCTTCTCCGGTGATCTGGAGCAGGTTGACTATCGCAGTACCTCTCGAGGTTCTTGAGCTCTCGGGGATCTCATATGCTTTAAGACGGAATACACGGCCTTTGTTTGTAAAGAACATGATATAGTGATGATTTGTTGTCATGAAGAGGTCTTCAATATAATCATCCTCCAAGGTTTGCATTCCCTTGATACCCTTGCCGCCACGATGCTGATTCTTGAAGTTATCAAGTGTCATACGCTTGATATAGCCCTTCTTGGTCATAGCGATAACGGTATCCTCATCGGGGATGATGTCCTCCATGGAGATATCATACTCATCAAAACCGATGGAAGTACGTCTCGGATCCCTGTACTTGGAACCGATGGCTTCAACTTCATCCCTTACTACTCCGAGCAGTATCTTTTCATCGCCGAGGATTGCCTTGTATTCCTTGATCTTTTCCATTAGATCCGCATACTCGGCTTCAAGCTTTTCTCTTTCCAAACCGGTCAGCTGTCTTAACCTCATATCTACAATGGCCTGAGCCTGAGGATCGTCAAATCCGAATGTAGCCATGAGTTTTTCTTTTGCATCTGCCGCACTCTTGGAAGCTCTGATGATGGCGATGATCTCGTCGATAACATCGAGTGCTTTAAGTAATCCTTCCTTGATATGTGCGGATTCTTCCGCTTTTGCAAGGTCATATCTGGTACGCCTCGAAACAACTTCTTCCTGATGCTTGATATAAAGCTTTAATATATCGATCATCGAAAGAACCTTAGGCTCGCCGTCTACGAGAGCCAGCATATTGATACCGAAGCTGTCCTGAAGCTGTGTATGTTTATATAAAAGATTTAAGATAACGGTAGGATTTGCATCACGACGGAGCTCTATACATACTCTCATACCGTCACGGTTTGATTCGTCACGGATCTCGGTGATGCCGTCCACTTTTTTATCTTTTACAAGCTCTGCTATCTTCTGGATAAGTCTTGCCTTGTTTACCAGATAAGGAAGCTCAGTAACTACTATACGGTTCTTGCCGTTGGCCATGGGCTCTATATCGGTGACCGCACGTACTCTGACCTTACCTCTGCCGGTCCTGTATGCTTCTTCTATACCTCTGGTACCGAGTATCATGGCACCTGTAGGGAAATCAGGTCCCTTTATGATCTTCATGATCTCTTCGATAGAGGTATCTCTGTCTTCATTTATCCTGTTATTGATGATAGCTGCTACGGCATCGATAACTTCTCCCGCATTGTGAGGAGGGATATTGGTAGCCATACCTACTGCGATACCGGTAGTACCGTTGATAAGCAGGTTGGGTACACGTGAAGGGAGTACCGTAGGTTCTTTTTCCGTCTCGTCAAAGTTCGGGATCATGTCTACGGTATCTTTGTTGATATCCGACAGCATCTCAACAGCTATCTTACTAAGTCTGGCCTCAGTGTATCGCATAGCTGCTGCTCCGTCGCCGTCCACAGAACCGAAGTTTCCGTGACCGTCTACCAACGGGTATCTTGTAGACCATTCCTGAGCAAGGTTAACCAAAGCTCCGTATATGGAACTGTCACCGTGAGGATGGTATTTACCCATTGTATCACCGACGATACGGGCACATTTTCTGTGAGGTTTATCCGGCCAGTTTGCAAGCTCTGCCATAGCGTAGAGGATACGACGCTGAACAGGCTTTAAACCATCCCTTACATCGGGAAGAGCTCGGGATGCTATAACTGACATAGCATAATCTATGTAGGAGGTCTCCATGGTATCTTTCAGATCCACATTTTTGACCTGGTCGTAATTGATCTCGTCCATCTTTTTCTCCATTTATACTTTAGGTTATATCCAGGTTCGTTACAAACTTCGCATTTGCTTCGATGAATTCACGTCTGGGCTCTACATTGTCACCCATAAGGGTATTAAATGTGATATTGAGCTCTGCAATATTGTCTTCGTCCATATCAACCTTTTTTAATACTCTGGTAGAAGGATCCATGGTGGTCTCCCATAATTGATCGGCATCCATTTCACCAAGACCTTTGTATCGCTGAACCTTGTTATTGCTGTCACGGCCTATCTGTACCATGATGTTGTTCAGCTGTTCATCGCTGTATGCATACCATACCTGTTTATTCTTCTCTATTTTATAAAGAGGGGGCTGTGCCAGGTAAACATGACCCTGCTTGATAAGCTCCGGCATAAACCTGTACAGGAAGGTAAGCATCAGTGTACTGATATGCGCACCGTCCACGTCGGCATCGGTCATGATAATGATCTTGTTGTATCTGAGCTTACTAAGATCGAAGTCCTCGGAAATACCTGTACCGAAGGCTGTGATCATGGCTCTTATCTCTTCGTTACCAAGTATCTTATCCTGTCTTGCCTTTTCTACGTTAAGGATCTTACCTCTAAGAGGAAGTATAGCCTGGGTAGCCCTGTCTCTTGCAGTTTTTGCGGAACCGCCCGCGGAATCTCCCTCGACTATGAATATCTCGCAGTTTTCGGGATTCTTATCCGAACAGTCTGCAAGCTTTCCGGGCAGGCTCATGCCCTCTAAAGCTGTTTTTCTTCTGGTAAGTTCTCTTGCTTTTCTTGCTGCATCCCTTGCTCGCTGTGCAAGTACTGCTTTTTCAACTATGTTCTTGGCTAC
>JAFZJK010000177.1 GCA_017553965.1 Lachnospiraceae bacterium
CAAGCCCCGAGTCATTAAACATTTTCTTGATCTCAGGGATGCTCTTTCTTATTTTTCCTTTACCGGCCTTGGGATTATATATTATAAGTATTTTTACATCCTTTAACATCACGATGTCAACTTTCCTACTACCTGATTTATGACCTTGCCGTCTGCTTTTCCTTTAAGCTCAGCCATAACTGCCTTCATTACCATACCTTTATTGCCGGTAGCAAGTACATAGGCAAACTTCTCTTTTATCACTGCCTCTACCTCTGCTTCTGAAAGCATCTTTGGTGCATATGCTTCAAATACTGCAAGGCGTGCCTTGTATTCATTCTTTAACTCAGCACGTGAGTCGGGACATGTATCTATCTGTTCCTTTATGGTCTTGATCTCTTTTAATATGGCCTGATCAGTCATGCTGTCGGGGATATCATCTCTGCATCCCGAATCGATAGCCAGTTTCTTGGTCGCTGATACAAGTGCTGACAAAGCATCTTTTTTTACCTTATCATGATCCTTCATGGCCTGCATCATATCTTTTTGTAATGTTGTGAATTGCATTCTTTGTACCTCCGTACTAATTCCTATTAAAACTTATGTCTCTCATACATCCAGTTGCATCTGGCGAGCTTATCGGAAAGCTCCTTGGTAGCCTCTCGTTCAAGCATCCTCCACTTCCAGTTGTCCCCGAAGGTGGACGGAGCATTAAGTCTTGCTTCCGAACCGTGATTTAATATATCCTGCATTGGGATGACTGCGAGCTTCGCAGGGCTTCTTAAGGCAGCCCTGATAAATACCCATGCGATCTCCTCATCTTTTACATCACCGCAACCCAAGTATTCGCCTATATACTTCTTTTCCTCGTGGTTCAGGTTCTTAAACCATCCCTTTGTGGTATCATTGTCATGTGTACCTGTATATACTACGCAGTTTTCTATATGATTGTGGGGAAGATATACGCTCGGGTTGTGCGGGTCAAACGCAAACTGGAGCACCTTCATGCCCGGGAATCCGGATTTCTTTAAGAGCTTTATAACCGACTCTGTAAGGAATCCCAGATCCTCAGCTATAATATCCTTCTCGCCAAGTTTCTTTTTGATCGCATCAAAAAGCTCTATACCGGGGCCCTTCTTCCACTTGCCGTGTTCTGCGGTCTCATCCTTTGCAGGGATGGAATAATACTCATCAAAGCCTCTGAAGTGATCCACACGTACCACATCATACAGCTCATAGCAGTGGCTTATCCTGGATATCCACCATTTAAAGCCTGACTCCTTATGTATTTTCCAATTATATAAAGGGTTACCCCAAAGCTGTCCGGTAGCGCTGAAGGCATCGGGCGGGCATCCTGCTACCGACTTCGGGTTACAATTCTTATCAAACTCAAAGAGTTCTGTATTGGCCCATGCATCGGCACTGTCAAATGCCACATAGATAGGGATATCGCCTATTATCTTTATTCCCTTATCATTTGCATAGGTTTTAAGTTTGGTCCACTGCTCCATGAACTTATATTGGTTAAACTTGTAAAAGTCTATCTCAGCGGCAAACTTTTCCCTGTATTCCTTTAACGCCTTAGCCTCACGGGTCTTTATATCGGCATCCCAAGAAGTCCAGCATGCACCGCCCTGTGAATTCTTTATAGATATGAACAGCGCATAATCATCCAGCCAATATGCGTTCTTCTTACAGAACTCCAGGTATTTTTCATTCGTTTTATGCTCACTTCTCTTAAATGCTTTCTTAAGCAATGCGAGTCTCGTATTATACAATGCACCGTAATCAACGTACTTGGGATTCTTTCCGCAGTCGGCTTCTTTACACTCTGCCTCGGTAAGAAGCCCCTCCTTTGTGAGGGTTTCAAGATCGATAAAATACGGATTCCCTGCAAATGTGGAAATACTCTGATAAGGCGAATCACCGTAACCGGTGGGGCCTAACGGCAGTATCTGCCAAAAGTCAACACCTGCTGCCTTTAACCAGTCAACAAAATCATAAGCTTCCTTTGAAAAGCCGCCGATACCGTATTTTGTGGGCAGGCTGGCTATAGGAAGTAACACACCTGTTGCTCTCATTTTTTATCCTCTTTTTCAATACTTTTTGTGCAATCATTGTTCAATGACATATAATTGCTTATCAACTAGCATTATACTACATTTTGTTTAATATGGGTAGATGTTTTTCGATAAACAAGATTTTAAAACGGCTGCCCGGAATACGAGCAGCCGTTCAAGGTTCATATTATAAAACAATATCTGTTATCTTCTCTTTCCGAAAAGTCTTAAGAGATAAAGGAATAAGTTGATGAAATCAAGGTAAAGCTGGAATGCACCGTTAAGTGCAAGAACAGTTGTGTTGCTGTCATCTGCATATGCGGAAGCCGCCTTGATCCTCTGGGTATCATAAGCTGTAAGGCCTACAAATACTACTACTCCGATAAATGATGCAGCATAAGCGATTGCTTCACTATGTAAGAACATATTAACGAGGCCTGCAATAATAAGTCCGATAAGCCCCATTAAAAGGATGCCGCCCATGGAAGAAAGATCCTTTTTTGTAACAAGACCGAAGAATGCGGTAACACCGAACATTGCTGCAGTAATAACAAATACTGTAGTAACGGATGTCTCAACATAAGCCATACATACAATACCGAGTGTAGCACCGTTTATAAACGAATATGCTGTCATAAGTGCCGCTGAAAGAACAACATTATTCTTCTTTAATGCAACATTAGAAATAAGTACGATCCCTATCTCTGCAACAAACAGAATGATAAGGTTTGCAGGATTTTTGATCATCCACTCCAAAAGAACATCCGATGCAACCTTAGCTCCTATAGCTGTGATAACAAGTGCTGCAAGCATAAAGATGAATGACTGTGATACAACCTTCTGCTTTAATGCTTCCGATGCCTCGCTCATGGCACCCTGGATACCTCCGTTAGCATAACCGTTGTATCCGTTAAAATTCTGTTGGAAAGCAAAGCGAGAATCGTTCTGCATCTGTGAAACCTGCTGCTCGATATTCGCATTGCCGCCAAGCTGTTCGAAATCACGATAATTATTATTGTTATTATCCATAGTCATTTTCCTTTCCGTGCCTCATCTAAAGGCACTGCTTTTTGTAAAACCTTAAACATTATACCAAAAGATTACAGAAAATGCAATGCCGTAAATCTTAATATACTGTAAAATAAAGATAAGTAATACCTTTAAAGCATCGCATTATAGCATACTATTTCTATTATCATTCTCTACACAGACCCTATAAAATATGTTATGATATAATCGCTACCGATGGCATCCCATAAAACAGCATTCACAAAACGTACCTGCTGTATCCCGGGATCCCAACCGAAAGGAGGACATTATGAAGAAGAAAATACTCATTCCTGTTATAGCAGGTGTTTTGATCATCATTGGAGTAGTCCTGTTCCTGATCCTCCGCTCAGGAGAAGATTCATATTTTAATATACGTATATTGTACTCCGAGGGAAATGTAAATATTAAACGAGACGGGAATTCTTTTAAAGCATCTAAAGATATGACACTTAGAGATAAAGACTATGTCACAGTCGGGTCTGACGGCTTTACACGGATAGACTGCGACCGTAAGACCTATGCACATTTCGAGCATGATACCGAAGCTACTATCAAGGCAAACTCAAATAAAAAACTGACCATCAATATGGTTAAAGGCGAATTAGTCATCGATGTTCAAAAAAAGCTCGACGATGACGAAAAGCTTAACATAGTAACACCCAATACCACTATGGCTATCCGTGGTACTGTAGTCGCAGTAAGGACCTATCCCACCGAGGATGGAGGGACTAGGACCATCAACTACTGTCTCGAAGGAAAAGCTGTTGTAGAGACCGATAAAGGCAGCGAGACCATTAAGGCCGGTGAAGGCTGGCTTACCGTTACCGATACAGAAGGAAATATCACTGATTATACTCCCATAGGTGCGGAAGATCTGGAGTTTGACGGCATAGATATGGACTCCCTGAAGGGTGCCGATAGCGAACCCATGAAGATAAATAACAAAGTCAGCTCCATCGATACTAGAGATCTGTCCGAAGTAGAGATCAACGGGACTAATTTCCCCGATACGATATTCAGGCTCTATGTCATGGACAATCTGGATCTCGATGGGAACGGGAAACTATCAGGGGATGAACTGAATATAAAATATATCTCGATACGTTCTTCCGGGATAAAGGATCTTAAGGGAATCGAGTATTTTAAAGAACTCACAAATTTAGATTGCAGCAGCAATGAACTGGCTTCACTTGACTTAAGCAGAAACACCGATCTGAAAAGCCTCGATTGCGGGGAGAATCTACTCTCCGAACTGGATGTAAGCAATAACCTGCAGCTTGAGCGTCTTGACTGTCACCTGAATCCTATGTTTGGGCTCGATGTAAGCAAGAACACCAAGCTTACCGCTCTCTACTGCTATTTTGATCAGTTAAACGAACTGGATGTAAGCGCCAATACCGCATTGGAATGCTTATATTGCGGAGCCAATCTGATACATAAGATCGATGTGAGCAAAAACACTGCTCTGATCGAACTTTCCTGCTATAACACCTCCATATCCGGGATCGATGTGAGTAAAAATACAAAACTTACCATGTTAAACTGTAGTTCCAACAATATAGCCACTCTTGACGTGAGCAGTAATACCGAACTGGAAAACCTTGATTGTTCGTTTACAGATATAAGTGATCTTGACTTAAGCCATAACAAAAAGTTAAAGTCTTTTAACTGCTTATACACAGAACTGACCGAAACGGATCTGACCAATAACCCGCTTCTTACCGACGCCAATATCATTTATGATACAGGTAAGAACCATCTTATACGCTAATAACACTTTCTTAAAAATCAATCAGAGAACCGTCCCTCTGATCGCAATCAAAAACAGCCGCACGGATTTCCATGCGGCTGTAATCTTTTTTATTATTTAATTATCAAGCCTTGCCGTCTGAACCAAGAACGTTCTTGATCTTATGAGCAACCATATCCTTAACAGCCTGACGAGCGGGCTTTAAGTACTGACGAGGATCGAAGTGTGAAGGATTCTCAGCGAAGTACTTTCTGATATTACCTGTCATAGCAAGACGGATATCTGAATCGATATTGATCTTACATACAGCAAGTGTA
>JAFZJK010000178.1 GCA_017553965.1 Lachnospiraceae bacterium
CATTGTCCCCTATTGACTTAAGCCCTGCGGGAAGAACTATCTTTTTAACTCCCGTGCAATTGGCAAAAGCAAATCCGTCCAGTTCCTTTAAGCTTTCAGGAAGAGTCACGGATGTGACTGCCGTATTTCCTTCAAATGCATAAGGAAGTATCCTTTCGGTGCCGTCCTGTATAATAAGTGCTCCCACAGCACCCGCAGCAGATATAAGCTGTTCGTTTTCAAAGTAAATACAGCCGTCTGTTACGGAAAAGCTTTTATTTTTACCTGATATCTCTATTGTTGACAAAGATGTGCAATCGGAAAATGCTCCTTCTCCTATCCAACTGCACTTCTTTCCGATACTGAAGCTTTTAAGCTTTGTGCATCCCGAAAAAGCCGCAGGTCCGATCGTTTCGGCTGTATCCGGAAGAAGGAAACGTTCTATGGCTGTGCCGGCAAATGCTCCTTCACCGATATATACTATCTCGGTAGCGCTGCCTATATCGATATCGGCAAGCTTTTCACACATAAAAAACGCTGCGTCGCTTATTTCTTTACACTCTAAAGGGAATACTGCCTTTTTCAGATTGTTACTGAAAGCAAAGGCTCCTTCTCCTATCCTGGCTATGTTCTTTCCGAATTTAACGGTTTTTATACTGCTGCCTTCAAAAGCATAATCCTCAACCGCCGTTACGGGTATGTTTTTATCATCAAATGGGATCTCGTCCGGTATTATAAGCTTGGTAAGCTTTTCCGACTCTGAGCCGATCAGATAAGCCGAATTATTGTCAGAGTCGATAAAGTATAAAAGCCCGTCATAAGCATATGCATCTATGCTTTCAGTATCGACAGCATCAGTTTCGCTGTCATATACGGTCATACTGTTTTGGGCATAAACCGGATTATTGGGAATATAAAAGGCCAGACATAAAATGCCTGCTAAAACGATTAAGCTTTTTTTGCCGTACACCCCTTTTTACCTCCGTTTTTTCACCGCATCATTACCCCGGACAATGCCGTGTTTCTCTTACTCTCATCGTCGGATTCGCCATCCGGCGCATACACCTTTTTGTCGCTTGTAAAACATTTTACCATATTTCATTTCAGTAAGCAAGTATTATTGTTTAACAGCTTTACAATCCTGTCATACTGAACATACATTTTCTGCACTTCGTTTTCAAGCAGGTAGTAATGTCTGATATAAGGTATCAGCAGTATAAGTACCGCAAACGTGAGCAGGATCGTCCCTATATTGGGCATGATCAGAACAAACAGGAATGCCATAAACTCCAGTATTGCAAAGAGTACCGTAACTATCAGATGAATAAGCCTCTCATGTTGAAAAAAAGATATCTGGTTCATATGTTCCGTCTTAAGAGCCGTAATATCCACATCCTTGCTTCCCTCTTCAAGCTTAGTAAGCAGTTCATCCATCATCCTGCGGTATTCCAGGATCCGTTTTCTCATAGACCGGCCTCCTTCTGCTTCATAATAACAATATTTTATCTCATTTTGCTATAAAAATCAATTCATAATAGGATGAATGTTACAGAGTAACGTTTACCGGTTACTTCATCGGGCAGCCGGTGCAATAAAATGTCAATTTCTCTTTGGTATCTTGTATTATCAGTCAATTTCGGCACTTATCGGGTAATGTTTTTCATTTCAACCAAAAAAAAGCCTTGCAAAAGGCAAAGCTATGAGTTATAATCTCATGTGTTGATTGTTTAGGGATATCGCCAAACGGTAAGGCAACGGACTCTGACTCCGTCATCTGTAGGTTCGAATCCTGCTATCCCTGTTCTTGACGGAAGGCTTCAGTTATAGACTGGAGCCTTTTCTTTATGCCCAAAATGCCTATTTTACTGGTGTTTTCGAGTTTTGAAGGCTTCTTATTATATAAAATTACTGAAAAAATCTGCAACTCCTCAGTATTCAGTTCTAGTACTAATCAGTAAAAACTTCCTAAAAAAATCGGCTTTTTACGGCTCTAATTGTACCTATATTATACCTAAACCGATAAACTGTTCCATTAAATAATTTGTACATTATTTGTATATTATTGTACGAATTTCATCAGAAAATGTCAATGTCTATTTAAAGGAGGTTATATGTCTGCACCTACTCCAACACTTGAATACTATCACCCGGCAGATCACAAAGACTATCTTTTTATGAAGCTACCGAATTTTCTCTTTGATGACCCGTCCTGTCAGAAACTTTCAAGTAAGGCAAAGTTACTTTATGGGAAGCTTCTTGATACTATGCGGCAGGAAAAAGCACCAAAAACAGACAATGAAAACAGAGTCTACATTCTTTTTTCAGTAAAGATGACCTGCGACTTTTTGAATTGTAGTGAATCCACGGCAAAAAGAATACGCAAAGAGCTAAAAGACTGCTTTGGGAAAGATACCGGGCTTGTAAAATTTGACTCGCATGGCCAGGGTAATCCTGACTATGTCTACATTATGCATTACAACACTTCCGATGCAGATGTCCAAAACGGGTTGTATCAAGATTCTACCTGCGAGGATCAAAATGAACCCTCCGGAAGTGTCAAAAACGAGCCCTCTAGGAGTGTCAAAAATGAACTCTCTAGAGAGATCATCCATGAGCTCCCTAAAGAGCTCAAATCTGACCCCTATATTATAAAGAATAATAAAGAGAGTTTTAAAAAAGATAATATATATCTTCTATCATTCACCAACCCAACCACAAAAGAGACGGATGAGGATCAGCTTTTTTTCTCTTCACCCCCTGTATCAACGGCAAAGGGTTCTTATCCGGATCGGTACACCATAGCCCTAGAGGATTTCAAAACCCAGATTAGCTATGAGCAGCTACTCTGTTATGCACCAGGCAAAACCGCACTTGTAGATGATATGACACAGGTTATGGCTCAGGAGTATGTCGCCTGCTCCGAGGATACCATCATCAACGGTCGGCACTACAGCAGATCTACCATTAAGGATTGCCTCAAGTCCATAGACCTTGAAACAGCCAAATATGTACTCGACTGTCTTTGCAGAAATAATACCAAAATCGTAAACATCCAGCGATATATACTGGCCACATTGCTTAATGCCCCAGCTTCTTTCAAGG
>JAFZJK010000179.1 GCA_017553965.1 Lachnospiraceae bacterium
CTTCGCCCTCAAATGTAAAAGTGAAGCATTTAGTAACATCTTTGTCCCATTTTTCCCCTTTGTATGTCTGGGATTTCTGGGTAAACTCTATCTCCGGAGCAGTATCTACCACACGTATACTTACTTTATCACAAAGATTAATATCAGCCATTCTGCCATCCCCGGCCTTTAAACTGTAAAGCATAACCTCATAAGTGCCGGTATTAAGCCTTTCGCCACGAACATACGGTACAAGTTCGATATCCATGTAAGAAGGTATTATGCAGTTTTCATCCTCACCGATAATAGTCTTATCGCCATTTTCGGAAGTATGCTCTATCAAAATACCATAGAAACTTTCTCCGGGAGCAGCTCCGTATGATTCAGGCGTATTTCTGATCATAGGACGTTCACTAAGTAAGTAACCAAGCCCTTCACCCACATAATAACCGGCTTTTGATATCTTAACAGTAACATATGTACTCTTCGGAGCATTTATACCTAAACCTACCGAATTATCGAGTATCAGGCTTCCTTCAGTATCCAGTTTATATGTATATGTATCATCTGTCGGGTCATAAGGGTGATCACACAGATACAGTTTAAAATCCTCCGCCAGGCCTGCCGCAGCTACCCTTATGTTAACTACGCTCTGCTCGGTATCAGCGGGGCATTCCCATCCGTTTATCATAAACCTTCCGGGAGCCATCTCATGGATTATCAGCTTATTAACCAGATCCGGTCCTACGAGTTCCTCAGCAGTAAACACGGTATCTTCCATGACGGAGCCATACTGGTCAATAATATCAGCCTTGATCATTATATAATCATCTACAAACGGATCTGTATTTAAATGATCCTTACTGATATCAAGAGATATCTTCTCAGCTTTTCTTTCCGGGAGGATCTCAAAGTGGAATGTACCAACCACTTCTTCCCCTTTATAAATGATAAGTCCCGTCTTTCCTACTTTGTTTAGTGCAAGCTCATAGCCGCCATCCGCATTAAGCCCTCTGGAAAGTGCTACCCTTCCATCAGCTATAAAGATTTTGGTAATGCCTGCTTCCTGAAGTGTTTTATAGCTTCCGTCATCCATTTCGAACAAGGCTTCAAATACAGCACTATCTCCTAACGGAACAGCATTAACGCATTTTTCGCCAACTGTCAGATAGCTTTCACCTGCATGCTTTAGCGAGCATATTATATTTCCGGTAAAGGATGTCCCCTTGGGCGGCAAAGAAGTGATTTCCTTAGTACAGCTAAGTTTTCTCTCTTCTCCATTCGTTACTATTGCAAGTTCGGCCCCTACTTTTATCTTTTTATTATTATCTACTATATAAAGATTCTGACCACTGAAAAATTCAAAAAGATCATCCTTCGGATCAACTGACAGTTTTACTTTGCCGTCAAACTTGTCCTTTACCGCAGCTGTTATATCCAGCCCCGATTCATTATAATACCTGAATGTCAAAGGTATATTCTCATCAGCTCTTATACTGCTTTCGACTATCTCAAAACGAACTACGTCACTTGGCTTTGAAGGTTCCGAGGTAAAATCGAAATAAATGCCGTCGTAATTCAGCCTGTACTTTTTCTCGCTGTCAAAGCTTGTAAAGAAAGAAATCTCAGCTTCTTCATCATCCTTTAACGTAACTCCCGATGCGTAAGAACGAAATATATAAGCTCCTTCGACATCTTCATATAACATAATGCCTGTCAGGTCTATGTCCTCATCCACCAGCTCGCCCTTTAACAGGACACTGTCGGCACTTTGCTGTATAACCTCGGCACGGCTGCCTCTGACTGTAATATCGAAATCCTTGTAAGCTGTATACGCATTATACTTTTTACTCTGATATGCCGCTGCAGTGATCAGGTATTCGCCCTTTTTATCAAAGGTTATTTCAAAGGATCTTCCATCAGATAAAGGATGTATATCCACATTATCATCATCGCATACAAGTATACGTTTATCGGTATAATCTCCGGGAAGTGTTACCTTTACTGTATCTCCGGCATATACTGTCTGCCCATCCTTTATACCTTCTACCATAAATGTATCAGGATCTGCATTCTGCATAACGGTGATGCTCAGCTTGGCTTTATATACCTTCTTTTTATTGCTTTTCTTTCTGACAGTAACGGTTACCGCCGCTTTACCCGTTCCTGCGGCATATACGATATCTTTATCATCATCAACGAAAGCTACTGTATCCTTCGAAGACTGCAAGTCTATATAATACTTTTTCTTATCAAAGCCATTAACAAGGTTTCTAACTTTTACTCTGCTGTAATACGCTGCTTTCTTTCCGGAAGCCGTAGCACCTCTGCATCCCCCAAGATACAGGACTTTTTCCGTTTTTTTAAGAGACATGGTCTCAGCAGCAAACACTTTTACAGCATCCGAAAAGGTACAGGATAAAAGCAGTACAGCCGTGAATACTAAAACAAATCGATGTTTAAACATTAACTGATCCACGCCCCCAAAAATACAAAACAAAAAAATACACTACAATATATCCAGTCCGTCGGACCTCAATATACATTATAGTGTATTTGATTCAATAATACAATGATAATTCTGTTAAATTCGCAAAAAATTTACAAAATTAGTTTCTTTGTGTCAGATTTTTGACAGGATTTAGGAATCACTGTGTCAAAACCGTTATTTTATGCCATATCTGTGACATATTCCAGGATTTTACGGTAACCCATTCTGGTTTGTCATTCTGAGCGGATGCGAAGAATCTTAAAGATTCTTCACTAAAAGTTCAGGATGACATGTCGAGTTTATTTTAACGCTGTAAGTCTCTCGTTAACCTGCTCATACATGCTGGTGTATTTTGCAAGCTTTTCCTTTTCCTCATTTAATTTAGCCTCGGGAGCCTTATTAACAAAGTTAGGATTTGCAAGCATACCGTTTACACGCTTTAACTCACCCTCAAGCCTTGTCTTTTCTTTCTCTAAACGCTCTATCTCCTTAGCTATATCTACAAGCTCTGCAAAAGGAATGTAGATTACAGCGCCATGGATAACTGCAGATACTGCATCATCGCCGATACCTGTCTTATCGGACTGGATGGTAACTGAAGATGCTCCTCCAAGTGCCTCAAAGAATACGCGGCTGTTGGAGAAGATATTCTTTACTTCTTCAGACTCAGATACAACATATACAGCTGCCTTACGTGAAGGTGCTACGCCAAGCTCTGTACGTACGTTTCTGATACCCTTTACAGCTTCCTTGATAAGTTCTACTGCCTTTTCCTCTGCTGCGAAGCTGTAATCAGCCTTGTACTTAGGCCATTCTGAGATCATGATCGACTCATACTTATCGGAAAGACCCTGCTCAGCCTTAAGGTTGCAGAAAATCTCCTCTGTTACGAAAGGCATGAAAGGATGTAACA
>JAFZJK010000180.1 GCA_017553965.1 Lachnospiraceae bacterium
CAGACCGTTTGAAAGCATATCCGATACTGAGTTTACATAGTTTACGACTCTTATCAGGATCTTGCCGTGAGGACGGTCATCATAATACTGGAAGGACAGCTTCTGCAGATGTGCAAACAGGTCTTTTCTGATATCGTAAATGATACGCTGTGAAACCTTTACCATCATTCTGGATCGAAGTGTGGTAAAAAGGATACTTACCGCATATACCGATACGAGGAGCACTGTCAGAGTGATCAAGAGCTTCATATCGTGAGGTATAAGTGCATCATCTATTGCCTTTTGTGTTATCATGGGTGCCGCAAGTCCCAAAGCTCCGCCCAGGATACTTAAGAACAGTGCAAGCCCCATCTGTTTTATATATTTTTTTATGTATGCGGATGCGAGTAACAGATGTCGTATATCAAACGGCTCGTCCAGTCTCTCATCCTGCCTGTACGTATTTTTTCCTGCCATTTTAAATTCCTCTTTTTTTATCTTTCAGGATTCTTCGCTTCACTCAGAATGACAATATGTATGTCATCCTGAGGGCTATGCCCGAAGGATCTTGATCAAACTGCCATCTCACCAATCTGTAAGTTAACCAGATCTGCATAATAGCCTTTCTTCTCAACAAGCTCTTTATGTGTACCGCTCTCTAGGATCTTACCGTCCTTAAGTACCAGTATCTTATCTGCAGCCTTGGTGGTTGAGATACGCTGTGCAATTATTATCTTTGTACATGAGAAATCAAGGTTTCTTAGTGAATGCTGGATCACTTTTTCTGTTTCCATATCAACAGCTGATGTTGTATCATCCAGTATAAGTATCGAAGGTCTGATAGCAAGTGCACGTGCAAGAGATATTCTCTGCTTCTGACCGCCTGAAAGACCCACGCCACGTTCACCTACTATGGTATCGTAACCTTCGGGAAGCTTCTCGATAAAGTCGGCAGCTGCTGAATACTTAGCATACTTTGTTACCTCATCGGGCTTCATGGTTGAAGCACCGTATGCTATGTTACCCTCTATGGTGTCTGAGTAAAGAAGTACATCCTGTGTTGCAAGGCCGATATTCTTTCTTAGATCTTCAAGCTTATATTTTTCTACAGGCACATCATCCACAAGCACCTGACCTGCTGTAGCCTCGAAAAATCTCGGGATCATCTGTATGAGCGAAGTCTTGCCGCATCCGGTCTCGCCGATTATGGCAACTGTCTCACCGGGCTCCGCTACAAACGAGATATCCTTAAGTACCGGATAAGTTCCGTCATCATACTGGAATGATACGTGCTTAAACTCTACCTTGCCGTTGAATCTTTCAGGATGAGCTATAGCATCGGGCTTATCCACTATCTCGGGCTGTGAGTAGTATATTTCCATAACCTTAGCCGAAGCAGCTGAGAAACGCTGGAACTCGTTCATGATATTACCCATCTGTCTCATGGGATTGGCTATAGCCCAGATAAGTCCTGAGAATGCTACGTAATCACCCATTGATATCTCGCCGTTCATAAAGAAGATACCGCCGATGAGCAAATGGATAACAGGAAGTGCATTGGCGATAGTTTCAACAGCCGGGAAGAATCTTAACCATGTCATATGGGTATTGATACCGGTCTCTTCGAAGTCCTTATTGGCCTTATCAAACTTATCTACCTCGTAGCCTTCTCTTGCGAACGCACGTACAACTCTGTTACCGGAGATGTTTTCCTGTGCTTCGGTGTTCATGCTGGCAAGCTTTTCACGAAGGAGCTTATGCTTGGGAGCTACGCTTTTTCTGAATCTGAATACTACAAGAAAAATTATCGGTGATACTATAAGAAGACATATAGCCAGCTTCCAGTTCATGATGAAGAAATACACTGCCGTAGCCGTATAAAGTGTGATAGACTCTACAATCATACGTACTACCCACGCTATATTGTGGCGCACTGCATCAAGGTCACCCGTAACTCTCGTCATCAGGTCACCTGTACGATACGTGCTGTAAAACTTCATATCCTGGCGCTGGATCTTGTCATATAAGAAGTTTCTGATCCTGTACAAAGCCTTCTGAGATACATGCTCATATGCCATACAGTCAAGATATACGATGGTTACACGGATAAGTGTGAGTCCGACCATGATAGCTATAAGCCATAAAAACTCTTCCTTATAGTCCGCTATATCCCATTCGTTTTCCTGGATATCACGGAGCAGGTCAACTATCTTACCCGAAAAGAAAGGCACTACCAGCTGCATGATATTGTAAACAACCGTGCCTATCAGAGCTATTATGAAAAGCCTGCGCTTTCCTTCCATGTTTTCCCAGAGCCAACCAAGTCTAGACTTCGGGAATTGGCTTACATCCGAATTTTTTACTTCGGATTTTTTACTTGCTGAATCACTCATCTAAGTACATTCCCCCTTAACGTAAAACATTGTAGCACTTTATTTTCCGTAAACAAATGTATTATCGTTTAAAAGTTTTGTATAAAATTGTAATGGAAATAATTCTAATCATTCGCCAAGGGCAACTTTGTCAATATAATCCCGATTATGTTTTGTATTATATACAATAATAATACGGAATACGTTGACAACGTATATAATATGCAGTATACTTTAATAAAGTACAGGTGGTTGGAGGTGTAGTTATGGATATTTCTGATAGGATAAAAGAATTACGAAAGAAAACAGGTTTATCACAAAGTAAATTTTCTGCTAAATTCGGGATTCCGGTAAGAACTCTTCAACAGTGGGAACAGGGGATAAGTGCGCCTCCTGAATATTTGGTCAGAATGATGGCATATATTATGTTACTTGAGGCAAGAAGTGAAGATAATGTTAGGATAAATGAAATATGATGAACTGACAGGGGGACAAAAATGCAGACTAAAAATGATAAAGTTCAATTATATGAAGATCAGCCCATTAGGACTGCGTGGATTGAGGACGAAGAAGAATGGTATTTTTCGATTGTGGATGTGGTTGGTGTGCTGACTGAACAACCTAATACTGATGGAGCAAGAAATTATTGGAAAGTACTAAAAAACAGATTGAAGGAAGAAGGAAGCCAACTGGTTACAAAATGTAACCAGTTGAAAATGACGGCTCAAGATGGAAAGAAAAGATTGACTGACGTAGCAAATACGGAACAGTTACTTCGGTTGATTCAATCTATCCCATCAAAAAAAGCAGAACCTTTTAAGATGTGGCTGGCACAGGTTGGCAGGGAACGAATAGAGGAAGTTATTAATCCGGAACTGACTATTGAAAGGGCACTTGAAACCTATGCAAAGAAGGGATATTCGCGAGAGTGGATTAACCAACGCTTACAAGCAATCCAGGTAAGAAAGGAACTTACAGATGAGTGGGACAAGCGTGGCGTCAAGAAAGGCGTAGAATATGCAATTCTTACAGATGAGATTTCAAAAGCCTGGTCTGGAATGACAACTCGTCAATATAAGAAGCTTAAAGGTTTGAAAAAAGAAAATCTTCGGGATAATATGTCCACATTGGAACTTGTACTCAATATGCTGGCTGAGGCAACAACTACAGAAATCTCAAAGCAAAAGCAACCGGAATCCTTTGAGGAAAATCGAATGGTTGCAATTGAAGGCGGAGAAGCCGCAGGTGAAGCAAGGGCCGCAGTAGAGAAGAGAACGGGTAAGCCTGTAATCACAAATAAAAATGCAGCACAATTGCGAGATTTGGTTTCGGGATTGATTGATACAGGTATTATAGAAAGCAATGATTGATAGAAAGAACAACAAAAGTAAATGTATAAGTTTTTAAAGTTGATCAGTATGTCAAAGAAGGCTTAAATATTAAGACGAAAAATTGTATAATATTCATCTTGACAAAAGAAAGACGTTAACTTATAATCCAAATCGTAACAGATAAACAAGAAAAGGAGAACATCATGAAGAAAGTATTATTCCTCATGATGCTGCTTAGCCTTTCGATCGTACTTTGCGCATGCAAAGACAATACGGAAGATAACAACAAGCAAAACTCCGATTCAGTCAGTTACGGAGGAGAAATAGTAGTAGGTATCAGCCAGGATTTAGATAGTCTTGACCCACACAAAGCAGTTGCGGCAGGAACGAAGGAAGTTCTGTATAACATTTTTGAGGGCCTTATAAAGGTCGACAAGGACGGAAATTTTGTTCCGGCTGTCGCAGCCTCGTATGAGATTACGGACGGAGGACTTAAGTATGTATTTAAGCTCCGTGATAACGTAAAGTTCCATAACGGAAAGGTTGTTACAGCTGATGACGTAATATATTCACTTAAACGCGCTGCCGGTAAGTTAGAGACTTCTGATCCAGAAGTTGTAACTGTATCGGCTTTTTCTATTATCTCCGAAATTAACAAGACTGATGACGGTGTGGAAGTTGTTTTATCCGAGCCCAATACCGAGCTTATCGGATTCTTCACAAGCAGCATCATACCCAACGATTATGACAATCAGGCAAAGGCACCTGTAGGTACAGGTCCCTTCAAATTCGTATCATTCGAGCCCTTAGTAAGCTTTGTAATGGCTAAGAATGATGATTACTATGGCGATAAAGCATATTTAGACAAAGTAACATTTAAGATCACCTCCGGCGGAGATTCCGCATTTATGGAGTTACTTGCAGGAAGTATCGATATCTTCCCTTACCTTACCAATGAGCAGGCTGCTCAGCTTCAGGGTAAGATGGACGTACTTGACGGAACTATGAACCTTGTACAGGCTCTGTTCCTTAACAATGCAGTTAAACCTTTTGATGATGTAAGAGTACGTCAGGCTGTATGCTATGCACTTGACAGAAACGAGATCATCAACGTTACAGCAGGCGGCAGAGGTGACGTGATCGGCACCAATATGTTCCCGAGCTTTGCAAAGTATTATGATGCATCACTCGTTGATACTTATAAAACCAACATTGACAAAGCTAAGGAGCTTTTAAAAGAAGCAGGATATGAGAACGGATTCTCATTCACCATCAAGATCCCTTCAAACTATGACTTTCATGTAAAGACCGGTCAGGTTATCGTATCACAGCTTGCTAAAGTAGGTATCAAGGCTGAGATCCAGCTTATTGACTGGGGCACATGGCTTTCCGATGTATATAAGGGAAGACAGCATGATGCTACCATTATCGGACTTGATTCACAGATGGCACCTTCGGATGTACTTAGATTCTATCCTACAGACTCATCAAAGAATTTCATGAACTACTCAAATGCACAGTTTGATGAAGTATTTGCCAAGGCTAAGGCAGCAGTTGATGAGACTGAAAAGGCAAACCTTTACAGACAGGCAGAAAAGATCCTTACCGAAGATGCGGCAGCAGCTTATATCCAGAGCCCCGCACAGCTTGTAGCAGTTAATTCAAAGCTTGGCGGATATACATTCTATCCTATCTATGTACAGGATATGAGCACAGTATATTTCAAGAAGTGATACTTGTGTCATGTTTTCGAAGAAAACGTGACATGTAGCGTCGGCCCCTCGACGAAGTCGAATTTCAATGGGCCGATGTTCCACTATAATAAATGGGAGGGCGGCGCATGAATTATTACATAAAGAAGCTGATATCATTTTTGATCACGCTTTTTTGTGTTGCGCTGCTTTCCTTTCTTTTATTCCAGATAATACCCGGAGATGCTGCTATGTCCAAGCTTGGCATAGAAGCTACACCCGAGCAGGTAGAAGAATTGCGTGCACAGTACGGCTATGACCGTAATGTTTTTGCGCGCTTTTTTTCGTGGTTCGGAGGAATATTCACCGGGGATCTCGGAGTGTCCATAAAATACGGACCTATGAAGGTTTCGGAGCTGATAGCTGCAAGACTGCCGGTTACCATATGGCTCGGAGTCTTATCAATCATTCTGATCGTGGTGATCTCCATACCGCTTGGACTTATATGTGCCAAGAAACCGGGTGGAGTGGTTGATATAGTATCCGACTGGGTAGCACAGCTTTTTATGGCTGTACCTTCGTTTGTCCAGGGCATCCTTATCTCGTTTATATTCGGAATAGTATTCAGTTTGTTTGTACCGGGAAAATACGTATCGCCTTTGACCGATTTCCCGGAGTTCTTACAATGCATGTTTTTCCCCGCACTTGCAGTAGCACTGCCTAAGATTGCCATGACCGTAAGGTTTATGAAGACATCTGTAAAGAAAGAGCTTAAGTGCGATTATGTAAGAACTGCAAAAGCAAAGGGCTGTTCCGTTAACAGGATCATGTGGAAGCACGTTCTTAAAAACTCAATGCTTCCAGTTATAACATTTATAGGTCTTATAGTGGCAGAGGTAATGGCCGGAAGTATCATGATAGAAAAGGTATTTAACCTTCCGGGCATGGGACTTTTACTCGTTAATTCCATATCCAACAGGGATTATAACGTGGTACAGGCTATAGTAATGTATATAGCTCTCATCGTTATCACGGTCAATTTCCTGGTTGATATCGCATACAGGCTGCTCGATCCGAGGCAGACGGAGGAGGGCCTATGAATACTTCTTTAAAATACAACAATAAAAATATAAGACTAATTGTGGGACTGGTGCTTCTTGCTCTGGCCACACTCCCTGTAATACTGACCGTTTTTGTAAAGTTTTACGATCCGAATGAAGTAAACTACAGTGAAATGCTGCAAGCTCCTTCTTTCAGGCATTTATTCGGAACGGACGACTATGGCCGCGATATTTTTACCCGTGTAATGAAGGGTGCAGCTACTACCTTCGGTATCTCACTGTTTACTGTGACCATGGGTGCCGTTATAGGTACTGTGATAGGTGCTCTTACGGGATATTTTGGCGGTATAGTCGATGAGATACTGATGAGAGTAAATGACTGCCTGGCTTCATTCCCAAGCATACTTTTAGCCCTTGTCGTAGTATCTCTTATAGATAAAGGTACATGGAATATCTGTATCGCTCTTGGCTTAGTATTTATTCCGAGCTTTGCCAGGATCATGAGATCGGAATACTTAAAAGAGAAGAATCGTGATTACGTACAGAATGCAAGGCTTATGGGAGCCGGACATCTGCGCGTGATATTTATTCATATACTTCCGAATACATTACCCATACTGTTTTCCGCGATACTGGTAGGTATCAATAATGCAGTACTTGCAGAGGCAGGACTCAGTTATCTGGGACTTGGTGTTCAGCCGCCCGATCCGAGCCTTGGACGTATGCTTTCGGAAGCTAAAACATTTTTGCTTAACGCCCCCTGGTATGAGTTATTCCCTTGTCTTGAGATGATATTATTCATACTCGGACTTACTTTGGTAAGCGATAACTTTGGAGTATCAGGCGTTTCGTTAAGTGCGGTAAAGAGAAAGATAGAAAAGCTTAAAGCCGAAAAAGAGGGAACACATCCGGCGGTAGAAGTACCGGATAATACTCCCATCATCAGTGTGCACAACCTGGAAGTAGGTTTTATAGAGGATGAAGGAATAGATGATACCCTGCGCGGTATCTCGTTTGATATACATAAGGGCGAAGTACTCGGAGTAGTTGGAGAGTCGGGCTCAGGTAAGAGTCTTACCGCTATGAGCATAATGGGCATACTGTCAGATAAAGCGGCCATAACAGGCGGCAGCATTATCCTTGATGGTAAGACTGACCTTACAAAGCTCCCCGAGGAAGAATACAGGAAGCTGCGCGGAGGACGACTGGCTTATGTATTCCAGGAGCCGATGACGAGCCTTAACCCTGTACAAAAGATCGGTGTACAGATAGATGAGATACTTGATATACATGCTGCACATCTGTCCGAGGATGAACAGAAGAAGCTTGTACTTGATGCACTTGAAGATACGGGCTTAAAGGATGCCGAAAAGCTTTACGATATGTATCCGTTTGAGCTTTCGGGCGGTATGAGGCAGAGAGTTTGTATCGCTATGGCACTCATCGCAAAGGCTGACCTTATTTTGGCGGATGAGCCCACCACAGCTCTTGATGCGGGCGTGGCTGATATTATCCTTGACATCTTTAAGCATATCAACAGAAAATATAAGACTGCCATCATGCTCATATCCCATGACTTAAGAGTTATAGGAAAGCTGGCTGACAGAGTGCTTATCATGCAGGACGGAAACATCGTGGAGACGATGGACCTTAAGCTGTCAGGAGCAAATACTGAAAGTGTCAGCAGTGCCGAAAAGCACCATAAAAAGGGAGCTGAACTTTCTGAAGAAGAGTGCATCTTAAGATTTGGTACACCAAAGACAGAGTACGGCAGGAAGCTGCTTGATGCTGCTTTCTCAAAAAAACAGTATAAACAAAAAGTTACAGGAAAAACACTTGTAAAAGCAGAGCATTTGAGTGTATCATATAAGATGGCTTCAAGGAAACAGAAGGGTCTTAAGAAAGTAATAGATGATGTTTCGTTTGAGATAAAAGAAGGCTCCACGGTCGGCATAGTGGGCGAGAGCGGAAGCGGAAAGAGTACTCTTGTAAAAGCTATAGCCGGACTGCAGAAATACACTTCGGGTAAGATTGAGCTTGGTTGTCCGAGACCGAGCATGGTATTCCAGGATCCGTATTCATCACTTAACCCTGCGTTTAAGGTAAGACGTATCTTAGAGGAACCGCTCCGCCTTAAGAACGGTTTCGGATATGCGTTTAAAAAGAAAAACAGGGACAGGATGCTTACCGAGATAAAGTCCATGCTTCATAAGACCGAACTGGAAGAAGAGATCCTTTCCAGAAAGATTTCGGAGCTTTCGGGCGGTCAGCGTCAGAGGATAGCGATAGCGTTGACACTTATCCAGAAAAAGAGCCTGATCATCCTTGACGAGCCGGTATCAGCACTGGATGTTACCATACAGGAGCAGATACTTGAACTGTTAATGAAGCTTAAAAAAGCATTCGGACTTACGTATATACTTATCTCACATGATATGAGGCTTGTATCGAGAGTGTGCGATGAAGTATATACCATAGAAGAGGGTAAACTTTGTAAAGGGTGACAAGGATCATGGGTTTTATCAAAGAAAGTAACAGATCAAGAATATTGATAATTTATTTTCTTGTAAGCTCTATGCTGGAAATACTGGCTTATGCTGCAGGGGGATTTTTTTCGGTTGTGGCAGCATGGGCTTGGATGATAACTTCTGTTATCTTGGGAATAATGTTTTTGTATTATACGGGAAAACAGGCATACAGGGATATCAAAGGAAAAAAGTATTTTGTTTCCTTTGGTTTCCTTGTGCTTGTATTCCTGTTTTTTAGTTTTATAGGAAATATTGCTTATTCGGATATCAATCCGGATGCTGCCCAGCAGGCGGCTGCAGGACTGGATTCGTTTGCAAGTGCTGACCTGGATTACACGGGCAAGGCTTTTCTGGGTTATCCGGTAAGACAGTACACGATAGCAGCTATACCGGCACTTTTATTTGGCAGAGGCATATGGACGCTTCATGCCGGCTTCGGGTTGTATTTTATAGTCGGGCTTACCGTATTTTTCTTAGGCTTAAGATCATGGCTTAAAAGCAAAGACATGAAGGAAGAGTATGCACTTTTACCGTGCTTCTCGCTCCTTTGCTTCCCGTTCATTACAGAATACTATCAGAACTTTGAGCAGGCGATAATACCGGTTTCTCTTACGATGCTCGCAATAGGACTATACTTAAAGCTGCTGGTGCATACAGACTTTAAGCTCTATATTGCGATAGTGTATACCGGTTGTCTTATGGCAGACTCATATACTCCGGTACTCGCATCGATGGGACTGCTGATCGTGTTCATCTTATTAATGAATAATAGGTTTAAGTCTGAATCTGATAAGATAAAGACTGCTATACAGCAAGATGAAGAGGAAAGACAATCAGATGTTGACTCGTCCCATTCGTCGTCCAAAGAGATGTCTGACATGGAACAGAATGAGGCTGTAAAAACCGGTCCGGATACGGATTACACGGACGAGATATTAAGAGACACACCGGAAAAGAAGACTGCTTTAGATACCGATGAGCTCGTTACAGGCAGTGATGACCGGAAGCCGCCGCATAAGGCAAAGACCATCCCTTTGGAGATGATGGTACCCTTGGGAGCAGCATTAAATATGGTTGTATTTTTCCTTGCAACCTTCGTTCAGGGACGTTCCGATAGAATTACCGAGTTTAGGGAAGAAGAGTCCGTACTTAAGAGCATGTTTTCTGCCTGGACTGATTTCTTTACCGATGCAAATGCAAGATTTTTAGGTGTATTCGGAGGCTTGGTACTTTTATATATCGTTCTCTCGATAGCAGGAGCCTTTAAGCTGCATGATGCCCTGATAAGCCTCTGGGTATTGGCAGTAGTATTTATGTCGGATTATATGACCGGTTACACCTCCTATGAAAAGGCATGGATACTCCAGAGAAACATGATAGTTATACCGGTACTATTGACAGGTATTTTTATTGCTTTCATGTTTTTCTTAGAGAAACATAAGATGAAAGTCCCGGTACTTATCCAAGGGATTGTCCTTGCGGTGATGTTTACAGCCGGACTGTTCAACTTCTCGCAGCAACACAGGTCATTCAATTATTTTAGATATATACAGCCGATGAAGCACCTGATATCATATGTCGGGGATACACTTGATGAATACGGGCTTAAAGAGACCGATGAGTTTAACCTGGTGGTATATACCGATAACATCTTAGAACAGAACATGTATGACTATGCAAAGTTTTTCTTTCCGAATGCGGCAGTGTATATCGGTATGGAAAACATATATCCGGATATAGAGGATGAGGGGCTTGCTACTTTTATATATGCGGATGACAGCAGGTTAGACAGGCTGATACCGGAGCTGGATCCCGGACCAAGCTATATAAAGGCAAAGAGTACCGCAATGTATAAAAAAGAATTCATTAATAAAAGATATGAGTTTACAGCCGAGTGGTATAGGAAAGTATTTTTACAATTAGATTAAAAAAATGCTTGACACCCGAAAAAAATGATGCTATACTACATCAAGTTGTGAGAAATCACATGTAAAGCAGAGTATCCGCTCTCACCCCCAGCGTCGTTAAGATTGTGAAAGGGTTCTGATATTAAATGTTAGTACTATAAGTACTCTTTATGCGGATAGCTTTGCTGTCCGCTTTTTATTTTATCACTTTTATTAGCATTGGAGGTGCAGATTATTAGCGACTATTTCATTAATGAACAGATTCGGGATAAGGAAGTAAGACTTATCGGTGAGAACGGTGAACAGCTTGGTATTATGTCAGCCAGGGAAGCTCTTGACAAAGCAAGAGAGGCCGACCTCGATCTGATCAAAATAGCGCCCACGGCAAAACCGCCGGTTTGTAAGATAGCCGATTTCGGAAAGTTCCGTTATGAAGCTATGAGAAAAGCAAAGGAAGCAAAGAAGAATCAGAAGGTTACCGAAATTAAGGAATTACGTCTTTCGCCGAATATTGATGAAAACGATTTGAACACAAAAGCAAATCAGGCTCGCAAATTTCTGCAGCATGGCGATAAAGTAAA
This sequence comes from Lachnospiraceae bacterium, assembly GCA_017553965.1. Next base: position 11,451 of record JAFZJK010000180.1, read on the forward strand.
GGTAACGCTCAAATTCAGAGGCCGTGAGATGGCTCATATGAATCTGGGCAAGGAGATTCTCGACAGTTTCGCTGCTAAGCTCGAGGACTGTGCAGTTGTTGAAAAAGCAGCAAAGCTTGAAGGCAGAAACATGATCATGTTCCTGTCGGAGAAAAGATAAGTTAATTAAAGTAAGACTTCAAAACATATCATAAGGAGGAAAGTAAAATGCCGAAGTTGAAGACAAACAGGGCAGCCGCTAAGCGTTTTAAGGCTACCGGTACAGGAAAGATTAAGAGAATGAAGGCAGGTAAGCAGCATATTCTTACCAAGAAGTCTCAGAAAATGAAGAGAAGATTAAGAAAGGGAACCTTACTTGATTCTGCAAATTTAGCAGCAACAAAGAAGATGTTACCTTACATCTGATGAGACGGGATCTAAGTATATAGGAGGATATTAAAATGGCAAGAATTAAAGGTGGCTTAAATGCCAAGAAAAAGCATAATAGAGTATTAAAGCTTGCTAAGGGCTTTAGAGGCGCTAGATCTAAGCAGTACAGGACAGCTAAGCAGGCTGTTATGAGAGCTCTTACAGCTTCATTTGCAGGACGTCGTCAGAAGAAGAGAGATTTCCGTAAGCTTTGGATCGTCAGAATCAATGCAGCAGCTAGAATGAACGATATTTCTTACAGCAAGCTTATGTATGGTCTTAAACTTGCGAACATCGACATCAACAGAAAGATGCTTTCAGAGATCGCTATCGCTGATCCCGAGGGCTTCAAGAACCTTGCTGATGCTGCAAAGGCTAAGCTTGCATAATAAGGCAAATATAGATATGATTTTTACGGAAGCCTTCCGTTCGGAGGGCTTCTTATTTTTTTAATATAATGTTTGCAATCGCAGGAAAAAATGGTATACTTATAAGTGGTGGATTTTGCTTTGCTATATTTACCGGTTAGGTCGCGACGCTTGGCGCGAAAGAATAAAAGAAACTCATGGGTTAGCACAGAGTTTCTACCATGTGAGGTCCGGCATGAGACAAAAGATAGAAAGATTTGCAAACGGTATTTTTTCTTACGATAAACCTTTGTTAGACATATCCGAGAGTGAGATAAAGCTCACTGTTATCTCGGGTAAAGAAACAGAGGCTTCTTTTATTGTCAAAAATGACCACGGGACCAAGGTAAGGGGCTTCTGCCTTTGTGAGAGCGAGTTTGTCATACTTAAAAACGAGACCTTTGAAGAGACAGAAAACGAGATTTTCTTTACCTTCAGCGGTTTAAATCTTGATGCTGATACGACTATCAATACAGAGATACTGATCATCACAGAGTGCGGTGAGGCAGTAGTAAGTGTTGAAGCCGAGGTTGTAGCGGCTTATATTGAAACATCCGTGGGCCAGACAGGCAATATTTTCCAGTATGCCAACTTGGCTATAAGCAATCCTCTTGAAGCCCGTGATATTTTTAAGACAGAGGATTTTAAACGGATAATAATCGGCAATTCGCCCGAGTACAGAAATATATACCGCAATCTTTCAGGTGCTTCCAATACGGCTCTTGTTTTGGAGGAGTTTCTGATCGCAGCAAAAAAGAAGTCCTCCATGGAGTTCTCGATCAATGCATCTAAGCTGGTATATGATGCCGGTGACACTTCATTTGTGGATAAGATCCTCATCAGAAAGAACAACTGGGGTTATTCACAGCTTAAGGTAGAGGCTGTGGGTGACTTTATAGAGCTTGAAAGGTCCCTCATATGGACTGAGGATTTTGAGAATAACGAGTTTGAGCTTAAGTTTGCGATCAATCCCGAAAAGGCCGGCTACGGCAGAAATTTCGGACGTATCCGCGTGTCAACCCTTGGTGATGAAGTAGATATACCCATAGAGTGCCACAAGGCTTCACCTTATGGCAAGAGCATTAAGGCTGCTCACCGTGAAAAGCAGTATATCCTGGATATCATAATGAACCAGGTAGAGCATGAGCTTTTGCATATAGATGATGATACCTTTATAACAAATGCAGAGAGCGGGCTCGATTATCTTAAGGCTTTTAAGGATGAGACAGATGTAGAACGGCTCTACAGGATATATCTGACCTTCCTTTCGGGGAAAAAGGCTGAGGCTAAAAAGCAGTTTGAGGATTTGGAGGAAGCCTTTGAAAAGAATCCCGATCAAAGGGTATATACCATATCCAGATTTATAGGTGCACTGGTCAACGGTGAAAATATCTCCGGTAATTACAGTACGGAGCTTAAGAGTATATATGACAACGAGAAGAAGATGCTTTCACTTCTTCTTTACATGAAGCTGGACGGAAAGGAACGTTTCAGCAAAAAACAGAGATTTGAGGAAATAAAGAACTGTTATCTCGAAGGCGAACACAGCATATTCGGACTGATAGAGGGCATCAGACTGCTCAGTATCGATCCCATGCTGCTTAGAGAGTTCAGCCGTTTTGAGATAGCAGTACTTAGAGAAGGCTTAAAACTCGGGCTTACAAACCGCCTGGTAGGCCTTCAGGTATCATATGTAGCCAACAGGGAAAAGACTACATCTGTTAAGCTTATCAGGCTGTTCAAACAGTTTTATGAGAAGTTTAAACAGAAGGAGCTTTTAGAGGCAGTCTGCACACATCTTGTCCTGCTGGGCAGAACAGAGCCCGAGGACTATGAATGGCTCGAGATGGGTGTAAATGAGCAGCTTAGGATCAAGGGCCTTTACGAAAGATGCCTTGAAGCTGCGGATGTGGATAAAAAGCTGCTGCCCAGACCCCTACTCAATTATTTTGCGGCAGGAGACGATCTTAAGGATTCGGATGCGGCAGCACTGTATTACAATATAGTTAAGTTCTGCGAACCCAGCGATAACCTGTATCTTATGTACAGGATAAGGATGGAGACCTTTGCGGAAAGGTCATTAGAGCACGGTAAGTTCAGTAAAGAGCTTGCACTCATATATGAAAAGATGCTTAGGACAGAGAATCTTAATTCAAAGTGCGTGGCATCACTTCCGTACATCCTGTTTAAGCATGAGATAACCACGGACTGGAAGAGAGCCGTACATGCGGCAATATCACATAAGGAGCTGAGAGAGCCCGACTTTGTCGAGTTTTCATCGGGAAGGGCGATAGCTGATATATATACAGCAGATCCTGTTATCGTACTTCTTGACAGTGAAGGAAACAGGTGCATTTCCTCATTTAAGATCAATATAAGGAAGATGATCAACCGTCCCGACCTTACAAAGATAATGCTCAACAAATGCGGAAATGACAAGAGAGTCCTCTTAAACAGACTGGAATCTGCAAGGTACGGAGCCGTTAACGATGAGATGATCGCTCTGTATGCTAAGTGTGTGGAGAATGAGGACCTCGAGGAAAACTTCTTATTGGAATGCAGAAGGACTCTTATAGATTATTATTATGATAATCTTGAAGGAGACTTACTGGAGAACCAGCTTGTAAGAGTTGACTTAAAAGAGCTCAGTGCCAAGGACCGTATAGGTATGATGGAGCTTATGATATTCCGTGAGCTTTACAACCTGGCACTCAAAAACATGGAAATGTTCGGATTTTACGGTATAAGCCCTAAGCGTACCGCAAGGCTCTGCGAGGTATTTATCCGTTCTAATTCCGAGCAGATCAATTCCAGGCTGTTCCAGCAGCTTTGTACTTACAGCTTTAACCGGTACAGACAGAGTAAGATCATACTTGCCTTCTTAGAGAAAAACTACGAGGGCAATACCCAGAAGCTTTACGATCTGTGGTCGGTATGCCATGACATGGGAATAGAGACGACCGATCTTGAGGAAAGACTTTTAAGGACTGCTCTGTTTAGCGAAAACGATATGAATTTCGTAAAAGATGTATTTGAGATATACTACGGACACTGCTCATCGGGTAAGCTCGTAAGGGCATATCTTTCATACTTAGCTTACGGAAACCTTGTATGCGGCAATATGCTTGATACCGGTATACTCGATATCATGAGGCGTGAGGCCAATTACAGTGAAAATGATATCTGTACGCTGACACTTCTTAAAAACTACTCGACCAGAAAGAGTTTCACCGGTCCCGAACGTTCATTTATCGAATACCAGATAAAGAAGATGGAGAGCAAGGGACTGATCATGCCGTTCTTTAAGGACTTTCCGGCAGAGATCAGGATCCCGAGACAGATGAAGGACAAGTATTATGTCGAATACCATACAGATCCGAAGAAGGATGTAAGGATCAATTACAGCTTTATCGGTGCCGAGGCCGCTGATTCGTTTAAAGAGGAGCCGATGCGCGATATCGGATTTGGTATCTATATAAAGGAATTTGTCCTTTTCTACGGAGAAGTGCTTCAGTATTTTATAACTGAAAACAACGACGAAAACAATATCATTACCGAAAGCAGGGAGGTAACACTCGGACCCGAGCATTTCGGAAGTGAGGAGTGCCGTTATCATCATATCAACCTGATCATCACTGCAAAGGAAATGAATGATGAAAAGACGGTCATCAAGCTGATAGAAAACTACCAGTTTAACGATTACGCAATAAAGAGACTGTTTGAACCGATCGGAGGATAAGCAGGGATGGAGTACATAGTCGGTATAGACTTCTGCAGGGATTTTACTCAGTTATGCATATATAATCCCACCAATAATTCGGCAGATGCCGTTCATCTTTCAAGTGATAAGCAATCCACCCGTATCAGGTCGGCACTTACTTACTCTTTAGAGCAGAACGAATGGCTGGTATATTCGGTGTTACACGATATGAAGGCGGGACTTAAGGTTGTGGATAATCTTTACGATCTTGCTTTAAATGACGAGAGCGTTATGATAGGGGATGAGGAATACACCCCGGATGCGGTGCTTTCAAGGTTTATATCAAGACTGTTTTTCAGTCTTGACCGTGATGCAAGCCCGGATGACATAATAGGTGTTACCGTTACGGTAGCGGATATCAACCGTAATCTTTATAAAAACATCGCAAGCGCTCTGGAACTTGCCGGTATACCCAAGGAAAGATACCGTATCTGCGACCATATTGAAAGCTTCATGTATTATGTGGTAATGCAGAATAAGGACATATGGATCAACGATGTAGGCCTCTTTGATTTCGGCGAGGAAGGACTTAAATTCTTCGTACTGCATTTCGGAAGAAAGCAGCAGCCCTTGGCTGTAGTAGCCGAGAGTACCGATTTTTCCGATACGGTAAGGTACTCAATGCTTAAGGAGACCGACGACATAAGGCTTAAGTATGCATTTGAAAGCGTATGCGGGATAATGCTCCACAAGCAGACCGTTTCGGCTATCTATGCTACCGGTGACGGATTTGAGGGTTCATGGTCGGATGAGATACTTAAAAAGATAAGCACGGGAAGACGTATCTTCCGTGGGCAGAACCTGTACGTTAAGGCAGCAGCATATACGGCACATCTGTTTTTCGAAGGCGGCAGCGAGAATTACCTTGTGATCGGTGAAGAGGACTTAAAGTGCAGTATGGCGTTAAGAGCCGTATCGGGCGGCGAGCTGCATGAGATCCCGTTCGGACAGGTAGGACAAAAATATACCGAAGCGGGCGGAAAAGTCGAAATAATCCTGGATGATACAAACGAGATAGATTTCATGATACGTAATGCCCTGAAAAAGGATACCTTCTGCGCCATCATGACGTTAGAGGCACTGACTATCCGGAAAAACAAGACCAACAGGGTTTCGGTAGAGGTGAGATTTCCTTCGAGAAACGAAGCAGTGGTTACCGTCAGGGATACAGGATTCGGAAATATACGCAAGACCGATTACAGGATATGGGAACAGGTTATAAATCTTTAAGGAGCTGTACTTAAATGGGAAAAGTAATATTATGCGCCGGAAAAAAAGCAGATACGCCCTTTGTGGTAAATGAGGCGGGGATCAACGCCGATACCATAGAGGAGCTTTGCTATTGCTTAAGACAGAACCTGGACCTGGTAGATTCAAGTGCCGTGGACAGGAATATGGCGGCATATATAAGTAAAGATCTTGGGCTTCCCGACAGGGGCGGCATGCTGGAGCGGCTTATAAACTCCAGAGCCTCCTTAAAGGAAAAGCTCATGACAGTATTTGAGAGCTGCAGTTACTACGATGCCGACGAGCTCATGACGATCAGGGACGAGATCGAAGAACTGTCAAAGATGAGCAGCTTGGAGCGCAGAAAAAGAAGAGCCGACAGGCAGATGAGGCAGGGTAAATATAACGAAGCTGCAGAGGAATACAGAAATATCCTCGCCAATCCGGTACAGGATGGTATATCGGAATCCTGCAGAGGCGACATCATGTATAATCTCGGTATCTTTGAGATAAGGAGCGGGGATTTTGATGAGGCGGCAAGACTGTTCCTTGAGGCATATGAGAGTAACTCAAATGTTGAGTCGTTAAAGTCATATCTGTATGTGCTGAAGCTTGCCAAGAACAATGCGGGATATGCCGATGAAGTAAAACGGCTTGAGGTAGATATCAAGATATACAATGAGATAGAGAACACGATGCATTCCGTCGGAGAGGACTTCGAACAGAGCAATAATTATAATGAGATAAACAGAATGCGTGTACTCTGGCAGCAGGGAAGATATTCCGAGGAAAAGAGACTTTCGGGAGAGATAATAGACAGATTGAAGCTCGTATACCGTAAGGAGAACTAAGAGTGGGATTATTCGGTAAAAAATCGAAAAAAAAGAAAAAAGACGGATCGTCTTATGAGTGGATGACCGTGGATGAAGCTCTTAAGCACAGCGGCGGAGAAAGCGACAGCGAAGATGTGGAAGCCATACTCGACCGCCTGCAGGACCAGCTGAAAAACGCCGACAGGATACAAAACGAGACTGTCCTCGAATATAACGAGATCGAAAAGCACCTGGGAGACATTCAGATACTCGAAACTCTTCCCAAGGAGTACCGTGCCCGTATAAAGGACCTGGCCGGAAACCTCCTGGAGTACGAGAAGCAGAGACAGGATTATCTCGAAGGCAACAGGATCATATCCGATGAAAAGTACAGGAAAATGGATATGTATGCCGATGAGATCCCAGAGAAGCTTAGGGTAATGGAGGAACAGGAACGCTATCTTATGCTTGTCAAAAACGACATGCGCCAGATAGAAGGTGAGAAGGGGTCCATCATATTTGAGAAGGACGAAGCGGTTAAAAAGAAAAAGTTTCTTATCAAGTTTTCATGCTTCTGTATAGCGGCACTTATTGTGATAAGCATAATCCTGATCATGGTGGGCAACAGTACCGGAAAGAGCATGCTGCTTCCTTTCCTGGTCATGAGCTTTATAGCATGTGCTTACATAGCCTATTTTGTGGTATCTGTTAAGGCCTGTGATGATACAGTCAGCAAAAACGAGAAGATGATGGGCAGGGCGGTTGACCTGTTAAACAGAGTAAAAATAAAATATGTGAATACCGTAAATGCTCTTGATTACACGTATGAGAAATACGGATGCAACAGCCATCAGGAGCTGAATTACTTATGGCAGGGTTACCGCAGGGAAAAGGAAGAAGAAAAGAAGTTTAAGAAAAACACCGGACTTCTTGCAGCCTGCCAGGAATCGCTTTCGGATGCGTTAAAGGAAGCCGGATTCAAGCTTCCCAACATGTGGCCTCATCAGGCGGACCTTTTGATTGACAAAGCAGCACTGTCCGATTTTAAGGATGTGCTCCTTACAAGACACAGAAAGCTTAAGGCCCAGCTTGATTTCAATGCCCGTCAGAAGGACGGTATGGTATCCGATATCAAGGCATTTGCAAGGAAGTATCCGGAGTATGCGGAGCTGCTCAAAAATATTTGATTTTCTACTTGCACTTTTTAAAATATAAGAATATAATGTATGAGGTTATTTTTCAAAATAGAAAGGAACAATTATTATGTATTCATTTGAGGAAATACTGGCGGAAGATAAAGAAATAGCTACTGCCATATCAGAGGAGATCCAGCGTCAGGACTCACATATCGAGCTGATCGCATCCGAGAATTTTGTCAGTAAGGCAGTTATGGCTGCTATGGGAAGCCCCCTTACAAACAAGTATGCTGAAGGTTATCCCGGACATCGTTATTACGGTGGATGCGAATTCGTTGACAAGGTTGAGACACTTGCCATCGAGAGAGTAAAGAAGCTGTTTGGCTGTACTTATGCCAATGTTCAGCCCCATTCGGGATCACAGGCTAATCAGGCAGTTCAGAATGCACTGCTTCAGCCCGGCGACACATTCATGGGTATGAGCCTTGCATGCGGCGGACACCTTTCACACGGAAGCCCCGCTAATATTTCCGGTAATGTATATAATTGTGTTTCTTATGGTATAAATGATCAGGGTTATCTTGATTACGACGAGATCGAGAAGATCGCTTTAGAGTGCAAGCCTAAGCTCATCATCTGCGGTGCTTCCGCATATGCACGTGCTATTGACTTCAAGCGTTTCAGAGAGATAGCTGATAAGGTTGGCGCATATCTGATGGCTGATATTGCTCATATCGCAGGCCTTGTAGCTACAGGATATCATATGAGCCCCATCCCTTATGCACATGTAACTACAGCTACAGTACATAAGACACTCAGAGGACCTCGTGGAGGACTTATCCTTTCAAGCGAGGAGTTTGCTACAGAGCACAAGTTAAACAAGGCAGTATTCCCCGGTATGCAGGGCGGACCTTTAGAGCACGTTATAGCAGCAAAGGCTATTTGCTTCAAAGAGGCTCTTTCACCTGAGTATAAGGAGTACGTAGGACAGCTTGTAAAGAATGCAAAGGTTCTGGCAGAAGAGCTTGTTGCACGCGGATTCAATCTTGTATCCGGCGGAACAGACAACCACCTTATGCTTGTTGACCTTCAGAATAAGAACATCACAGGTAAGGATGCTGAGCACCTCCTTGATGCGGTTAACATCACATGTAACAAGAACGCAGTTCCCAACGATCCTCAGTCACCTTTCGTAACAAGCGGTATCCGTTTAGGTACACCCGCTGTTACATCCAGAGGCATGAAGGAAGCAGATATGAAGCTTATCGCAGAAGCTATCGACATCTGCATCTCCAACCCCGACGGAGATCATTCAAGAGCTCTTTCACTTGTTAAGATGCTTACAGATGCATATCCCCTTTATTCAAAATAATAACGGAGTGAATCCCTTGCTTAAGGCAAGGGATTTTTTAATGCATGTGTCGGCTTGTCAATACTACATTTTGCTTCGCAGAAAGGAGCCGTGGCATCATTCGTCATCTGCTCTGATGGAGTGTATGACACTATGTCCGCTTGCGGGGAGAGTCCTCATGCCGTACTTGACAAAACCTTATATTTTTAATACAATTTAATATAGTTGAGAATGACTATTATCTGAGTGGTGTTCTAATTTGGGGGTGAAGCTGTGGGAAAGAAAAAAGACGCCGGTTCATTCGGCAAAAAAGTGCTTAACTTCTTTGTATTCTTAAAGGATAAGATTGTCGAATTCTTTGTATTTCTGAAAGATAAGATCGTAGATCTGTTTGACATTATAATAGGAAAGAGAGATTACCGCTTCGGTATAAGGTATAAGATTCTTATAGGCTTCCTTATCCCGATAGTGTTTATCATTGTGGTCGGATTTGCTTCATACTCAAAGGCTAAGCAGGGTATGAGAGATAGATTCGAGAAATCTACTCTGGAGACTGTAAGGATGGTGGGCTCACAGATGGAGATGGTCACGCACGCTATGCAGACGGAGGTATCGAAATATATCGGCCTTCTCGAGCTTAACAACCTGGCTAAAGATGCATATGCGACCAATCCGACTGAAAAAACCAGAGTCATAAGACTGCTTAAGACCAATGTCACGGCGAGCCAGAAGGTGAACCGCTATATAAACAATCTGTATATCATACTTAAATCCCCTCATAAAAATATCACTACAAAAGGCAATAATACTGAAGGTTTTTATGATGAGTACTATGAGTCCATAGAAACGATAGATTCGATAGGAGATATCAGTAAATGGATCGACAGCCACCAGGTGATCGACGAAAAGCTTGGGCTTGATACGGAAGCCGATGATGCATATCTGTTCGCTTATCAGGCTGTAAATGCCACAGGCGATTTTGCTGTAGTTATCGATGTCTCAAAATCAAAGCTCCAGGAGTTTATCGACGGCTTGGATCTCGGTGAAGGTACCATAATCGGTATTATCACCATGAATGGTAAGGAAATAGTACATCGGAACGGAGACTATCTGGATGCTGACGGTAGATCTGTATTTGCCGGTCGTGATTACTATAAAAAGGTACTGACAAGCGATGAGGCATACGGTATCAATGAGGTAGAGTATGCAGGAGAGGACTGTTTGCTGTTTTACTCGATGTGCGGGGATGGAGGTGTAGCCATCTGCGCTATGGTACCCGTAGCAATCATCACCGAAGAAGCTTCTTCAATCAGGACTTTGACCGTCATATTGCTTCTGATCGCAGTAGCAGTGGTACTTGTTATAGCATTCCTTATATCCAACAATATACAAAAGAACGTAAAGAATATGTCTAAAGGACTTGGAAAAGTTGCCGAGGGTGACCTGACAGTCAAGGTGAGAGTCGATACTCATGACGAGTTTAAGGATCTGGCCGGTGCTACCACCGAGATGATCTCAAATACAAAGAACCTTGTATCTAAGGTTGATGTGGCAGCAGAAGGTCTTGCTGATTCAGCGAAAGAGGTTCAGGCTGTTTCAAAGACATTAAGTGACAGATCATCAAGCATATCACGTGCGGTTAACGAAATGTCCGAAGGACTTGAACAACAGCAAAAATATGCTGATGAATGTGTGGATACTACGGAACGTCTGTCCTTGGAGATCAAGAATGTATCCTCGCAGATAGGAGTTATCAAAAAGACCATAGCTTCTATCAATGAGATGATAAATGAAAGTGTCAGGATCGCAGGGTCACTGGAAGAAAAGGCCAAGGATACCACCGAAGCCAATCATTCCGTTAAAAAGTCGGTTATGGCACTTGTTGAAGAAACAGAAAAGATCAATGACTTTGTCAATGTTATAAAGGCTATTTCATCCCAGACACATCTGCTTTCGCTTAATGCTTCAATTGAGGCTGCACGTGCGGGTGAAGCAGGCAGGGGATTCTCTGTAGTAGCAGAGGAAATAAGAAATCTTGCTACCGAGTCGACCAAGTCTGCAGGCGAGATACAGAAGCTGGTAGACGGTATCAACCGTCAGACCGGTTCGAGTGCTGAGAGTGTAGACGCTGCAAGAAGCATAGCCGATGAGCAGTTTGAACTTGTTAACAGATCTAAATCAATATTTGACAGCATGAAGCAGTCCATGGACAGCTTAAATGCAGAGCTTGGAAATATCGATACCGCTACGGAAGCTGCTGATCTGAGACGTGAGGAAGCGGTAGGAGCGGTAGGAGATATATCCGATATCATCAGTCAGTCCACAGGCAACGCCGAGAATGTTAAGCAGATACTTGAGAGATTAAAGAAGGATATTGATAATCTTGACAGGACAGCTGATAAACTTGGCGAAAGTATGGACGGATTAAAGAATGAGGTCAGGGTTTTCAGAATCTGATCATAGTCTTAAAGGTATGAAGGAACTAATAAAACAAAAGAGAAACCTGTTACTTCTCTGCTGGCCGTTAGGTATAGCATGCCTTATACTGGCCAAAAGCAATCGTGACATAGCGGAATATGTATTTGCCAGAGGAATATACAGGGTATATGGTTTGATATTTTCGTTTATCAACGGACTGCTCCCGTTTTCGGTCGGAGAATGGCTGTTGATATTGTTTGGACTTGCGGTAGCTTTATTCCCCGTTATCACGGTGATACGCATTATAAAAAGCAGACAGAAAGCAGTAACGTTACTCAGCTCGATACGCTATCTTCTGATAGCATGCGGCATAGTATTTTTGTGGTTTATGATCGGGGCAGGAACAAATTATTACAGGTATGAATTTTCATCGTTCAGCGGCCTTACGATACGAAAATCAACAGTGGATGAGCTGTATGAGCTCTGCAGTGAGCTGGCCGTAAAAACAAATGAGGCAAGGGAAGCACTGGATATCGAGGAAGGGAAAACATTCAGGTCATCCTTAACCAACAGGGAACGTGCCGCAGAAGCACGTAAGGCTATGGAAAAGCTTGCCGAAGAATACGAAGTACTGGACAGTTATTATCCGTATGCAAAACCGGTATTCTTTTCAAAGGTACTTTCAGAGTTTAACATAACCGGAGTATATTTCCCGTGGACTGTGGAAGCCAATGTGAATGTCGATATACCCGATTATTCCAGAGGTTTGGTGCTGTGTCATGAGTTAAGCCATCTTACAGGCTTTATGAGGGAAGACGAGGCAAACTTTATCGGGTATCTGGCATGTGTGGGTTCGGACTGTGCCGAGCTAAGATACAGCGGATATATGCACGCACTGATAAATGTCGGGAACAAGTTGTATGAAGCAGACAAAGATCTGTATTATAAAGCAAGGGCTCTCTACAGTGACGGTGTAAATGCCGACTTGGCCGAAAATTCGGAATACTGGGCACAGTATAAGGACACCAAGCTCAGTACCGCCGGTGAGACCATGAACAATACTTATCTTAAAATGAACAGCGTGGAGGACGGGACCAAGAGCTATGGCAGGATGGTAGACCTGTTACTCGCACTTAGACGTAAAAACTTAGAATAAAGTCGGACTATAAAAAATACTGGCAGGCAAAACCTGTCCGGAAGGAGTAATAAAAATGTCACTAAC
>JAFZJK010000181.1 GCA_017553965.1 Lachnospiraceae bacterium
GAGTCAATCCCCGCTGTTTCCCAAATAGGTTTTGGGATTACCGCTTTTCTATGGATAATACGTTGGTTATTACCTGTATATTATCGTTTTATTGATAGGAGTCCCTATGCTTGAAAACTTTGTCTCATACTCGGTCATGATATTCCCCGATGCATACTCACTGTTATGCAGGTCATAGGTTACGTCTCTTGTTTTCCAGCCGGCTTCCGCTGCTGCCTCCAGCGAGTAATCAAACAGACCTCTGTTGTCGGTCTTAAACTCTATTATACCATCCTGTTTTAAAAATGCATCATAACGCTTCAAAAACCTCGGTGATGTAAGCCTTCTTGAGGCATGTCTGTCCTTTGGCCAGGGGTCTGAAAAGTTTAGATATATCCTGTCGATCTCATCTTTGTCAAAGATGGTATCGATCTCATCGGCATTGAAGGCTACAAAATACAGGTTTTTAAGTGCTTTTTCTTCCTGCTTTCTTAAGGCCTTATAGAGTATCGTGTTGACTCTTTCTATTCCTATATAATTAATGTCGGGATTGCGGGATGCCAGCTCCATGATAAAGCCGCCCTTTCCCATACCGATCTCGATATGAATAGGGTTTTCATTTCCGAATATCTCTTTCCAGTGTCCTTTTTTCGATGCTGGATCCTGAACCACATATTCACTTTCCACAACGGCTATGTCAGCCTTTGGATTATGTCGTACTCTCATTACTTTTTTCTCCGGTTTTCAATATTATAAAAACTGTTGATTATCATACCATAACGCATTCCGGATATCAAGTTTTAGTTAATGTGACCGTCGGCCGGTCAAATACCCACATTTACGTTCGATACAAAAAAATACATTGATAATCAAAGGATTTTAATATATAATAGATATGATTACGGACAGCAACAGTAAATCAAAGCTGCCGGTATAGCGAAACTAGGAGGTTTACGATGAAAAAACAGGCTTTTAATCCATATCTGCCCTCATGGGAGTATGTGCCTGACGGCGAGCCTTATGTATTCGACGGACGCTTGTACGTATACGGTTCTCATGACCAGTATAACGGCCAGGCATTCTGTCTGGGTGATTACGTAGGCTGGTCGGCTCCAATTGACGATCTTGGCAACTGGAGATATGAAGGTATCACATACCCGAGGATGGCAGACCCGGCCAATGACGGAAGAATGGTGCTTTACGCTCCCGATGTTACCATCGGTCCCGATGGCAGATACTATATGTATTACTGTCTTGATAAGGTGCCGATCGTATCTGTTGCGGTATGCGACACACCTGCAGGAAAATATGAGTTTTACGGACATGTACATTATCAGGATGGCACCAGACTCGGCGAAAGAGAAGGCGACGAGCCCCAGTTCGATCCCGGTGTTATAACGGAAGACGGAAAGACTTATCTTTATACAGGTTTCTGCGGAATGGGCGACAAGTCCAGGACAGGGTCGTTTTGCTGTGTACTTGACAGCGATATGCTTACGATCATCAAGGATCCCGTAAGGATAGTACCCGGCGTTATGTATGCTGCAGGTACCGAATATGAAGGGCATGCTTTCTTTGAGGCATCTTCCATCAGAAAGCGCGGAGATACATATTATTACATCTACTCTTCACAGGTTATGCATGAGCTTTGCTATGCGACCTCAAAGAGTCCCGATAAAGACTTTAAATACGGCGGAGTTATCGTAAGTAACGCCGATATAGGAATAGACAGCTATAAGCCTAAGGAAATGGTAGCCGGTACCGTAGGTAACGATCACGGCAGTATAGTTCAGATAGGTGACGACTGGTACATCTTCTACCACAGACAGACAAACGGAACCTGGTTCTGTCGTCAGGGCTGTGCTGAGAAAATAAAATTTGAAGAAGACGGTTCAATTAAGCAGGTTGAGATGACCTCATGCGGTCTTAACGGCGGACCTTTAGAGGGAAAAGGCGAATATGCCACATATATCTGCTGCAACCTGTTCAATAAGGAAGCAAAGCCCGGACCTTTTGGTATGGGATTTCATGGAAACAACGCCAAGATCATCATGGACGGCCGCGACGGCGATGAAGAGCTCGGGTATGTTTATAACGTAAAGAACGGCGATGTTATTGGCTTTAAGTACTTTGACTGCAAGGGTATCACTAAGGTCAAAGTTACCACCAGAGGTTATTCATACGGTAAGTTTGAAGTCCGGACCAAATGGGACGGAGAGGTACTCGGTACCATAGATGTTATAAGTTCTAACTTTTGGGAGGCTCATGAGGCCGATATAGCTATCCCCGACGGAGTAAATGCTTTATACTTTACATTCACCGGAGGCGGAAACTGCAGTTTTAAATCTTTCGAACTGATATAATAATTGTTGAAGATTTAAAGGTAACCCCTCATCAGTCTGCTTCGCAGACAGCTTCCCCTCTAAGGGGAAGCCTATAATAGAATTATCAAGAATATTTAGGATAAGGAGAGTCGCTTTTTGGCGGCAACTATGAATATGGCAAAACAAAGAGAAGCATTAGTAACCAATATTTTTACAGCAGATCCTTCTGCACACGTATTTAACGACAAGATCTATATCTACCCTTCACATGACCTCCCTCATGACGGAGCTGATGATGACGAAGGTATCGAATACGCTATGGAGGATTACCACATCCTTTCCATGGACAATGTTGATGAAGCTACCCCTTGTATCGACAACGGCGAAGCTCTTCACATGAAGGATATCCCTTGGGTCAGCAAGCAGATGTGGGCACCCGATGTAGCATTTAAGGATGGAAAATATTATCTTTACTTCCCCGCAAGAGACCTTGACGGTGTATTCCGTCTCGGTGTTGCAGTATCCGACAGCCCCGTAGGTCCTTTCAAGGCTGAAGATAACTATATCCCCGGAAGTATGAGTATCGATCCCGCCGTATTCGAAGAGAACGGCAGATACTACTGCTACAACGGCGGTCTCTGGGGCGGACAGCTTGAAAAGTGGATGACAGGCTCATATGTTGAGAATCCCGCTGAGATCCCCGCAGATGCACCCGCACTCGGACCGTTCTTTGCAGAGCTTAACGAAGATATGAAGACCTTTAAGGCTACTCCCAAGATGGTTACCATCTTAGATGAGAACGGCGAGCCCATCAAAGCAGGCGATGAGGACAGACGTTACTTCGAAGGTCCTTGGATGCACAAATATAACGGACTTTACTATCTGTCATACTCAACCGGTACAACACATTACCTCGTATATGCTACCGGCACAAGCCCCGAAGGACCTTTCACTTATCGCGGAAGACTTATGGAGCCGGTTATCGGATGGACCACACATCACTCCATCGTAGAGTATCACGGAAAGTGGTATCTGTTCTATCATGACTGCGAGATCTCACAGGGTATCAACCACAGAAGAAACGTTAAGTTTACCGAGATCTTCTACAATGAGGACGGCACCATCAAGACCGTATTCCCTTACGATCACAAATGATATTTATCAAAGTCCACACTTAAAACAGTGTATACTATGCTAAATTTCGGGGACAGCCGAAAACGGCTGTCCCTGTTTCATTCCAATAGCATTAAATAAGTAAATGTCTGACGGCGAACATTGCAGAAAGGAGCGGAAATGAACGTTAAGAAAACCAATGCGCTATTTCTTTTTTTGACTGTTATCATAACCATCTTTTTATGCCCGTCTACACTTCTTGAGGCAAAAACGAAAAATCCGGAGTATTCGTTTGATGTCTCTTCACTAACACTTTATATGGGCTGGGACAGCTATCTGTGCGACATACTCGGCACGGGTGAAGAAGCTGAGATCTCTTACCGGAGCGGCAACGAAAATATAGTATTTATAACCCCCGAAGGTGAGATATTCCCGGTATCCAAAGGCAAAACAAAAGTATATGCGGATGTCACGGAAAACGGTAAGACCACAACCTGTTCCATAAAGGTCACCGTTAAGGAGCCCTACACCAAGCTTGCGTCATCTATAGACGCCATGACCTTAAACAGTTCCTTTACCTTTAAGCTTAAAAGATACGGACACACACAGCCCATCACCTGGACTCTTGAAGGGAAAGGGTATGCAGAGATAGAAGCTGTATCCGCAGAAGAATGTAAGCTTACCACATTAAAGCCCGGCACTGTCACTCTTACAGCTGCATGCGGCGAAGATACATTCAGTACCAACATTAAGATATATCCCGGTGAAGGTGAACTGTTTATCATTTCACCCGATTCCGTACCGTATAATTCAAACTATGTAAAATACGGAACTTATAACAATAAAACAAAAGGATATTATCTCCTTCGCTCTTATTTGGAGCGGCTGAACACCTTAAAGGGTGGAGTGCTTGTACTCCAAAAAGGTACCTATACCGTTACCAACACACTTTGTATCCCCTCCAATACTACCATCATTTTAGAGGACGGGGCATATATAAAGAAAACCGACGATACCGGCTCAAAGAGCCTAACCGCTACGGCATCTCTCTTCCAAACCGTTTCCTATACAAACGCGTCGAAGGAAGGTGTATTTAAAGGGTATAATGGGGAACATGATATTCAGATACTCGGCGAAGGCAAAGCCTATATAGACCTTAACCACATACAGTGTCAGGGTATCATAAGTGCTCACTGCAGTAACCTGACTATATCGGGTATTTCATTTTTGAACATGAATACCTATCACTTTATAGAGCTTGATGCTTCCTATAATGTAACCATAAAGAACAACTATTTCTACGGTTCGACCGAGTCAACTACCTCACGTAAGGAAGCCATCAATCTGGACACTCCCGACAAGGCCACCGGCGGCCTGCACCAGCTGTGGACCAGCTATGACAAGACTCCCAATAAGGATATCTTTATCACCGACAACCTCTTCTACAAAATAGAATGCGGTGTCGGTACACATAAGTATTCCGAGGGAAGTATGCATCAGAATGTGAATATCTTAAGGAACACCTTTATAGATTCTTCCAACTATGCGATAAGGTGTATGAACTGGGACCAGCCCGTGATCCGTGATAATACATTTATTGGTACCGAGACTCCCGAGCCCGACACCTATACCATAATAATTAACGGTGCCACAAACCCTACCATCACGGAAAACAGGTTTGAAAATATAAATACGCCAGTGGGCTTTTATCACTGGCGCAATACGGGTTACGGTAAAGAATATGCACCGATATACAACAAGCTTGACAGCTCATATGCTTCGGCTATAAAAAAGAATTATCTTAAAAACGTAATTAATCCTTACTGTGAATTATTTAATGTACTTGATGATTATGAAGAGGAAAACGTGGATATCATAATGATAAACGGTTACCCTTCAGCATAAGCATTGTAACTGTCTGTAATGCTTTTCCATACAGGATCGTTGTTTTCGACATCAATATCCTGTTTCCATTCCAGATAGGCTTCTTCAAACACCTGCTGCTCGCGCTGCTCTATTATCTTGATGCGGGCAGCTTTTGTTTTGTCTTCATCCGAAAGCTTTACGCATTCAAATATGAAAAACGCTTCGTCACTTTCAAGTATACGGCTTATTTCATTCTCACGTAGCCAGAATACTATACCTGCCATGTCTTCGGGCAGACGCTCCGTTAAACCTTTATAGTCAATTATCAGGTCTGTTACCACTATATCATCACTTTCAAAATCCTTTAGTGTGGCTTTGGTATTTTTCTCCGTCGATGATTTTATCGACTCCATGATGGCTTTTCTTGCCGCTATCTCCTCATCACTGTAAAACACCTGGTCTCCGGATTTGTTTTCATAAGTCTTCGGGAGCATGATATAACGGAGTACCATAAATCTTACATCTTTTTCATCCGTAGTTGTATCGACATTCAGAGTAAGATATTCATATACCTTTGTGGCCAGCAGGTTATCTTCATATACCTGTTCCACCAGAGCCTTTGTGATATTGTATTTTTTCTGCTGTTCTTCATCAAGCTTTTCCATGTATTCGCCGGCGGCTATGCTGATCTCGGTCCTGTCATCTCCGGATAAAGATATCCCGAGTCCCTCGGCCTTTGAGGCCACCACCTTGATGTTTACTATCTTGTCACGAATGTACTCCTGCAGGGCCTCTCCGAAAAGCTTTCCTTCGGTATTCATCTTATAGTTCCAGATATCTTTTCCGTACAGATTGTCGGTCTCATCAAGTATCGGAAGGGCATAGAGGTTCCATTCGGGGAGTGTTACCTGTATACCGTTTACGGCAAATACCGCATCCTCCCTGAACTGTGTTCTTTCCGGCTCCTGTGTTTCGTTTTTGGCACAGGCAGTATGCATTACGATCATGAAAAAGATCAATAAATATTTAATTGTCCCTTTTATCAGCTTTTTCATCTTGTTCCTATCCGACTTATTTAAGTCTTATCGCTTTCATATCGGCAAACAGACCTCTTAACTGTTTTATTATCTCTTCCGGTTTGAATGAAAAATTCTTTTTCCCTCGTTCCGGGGTAAGGATATAATCAAACTTCGGTACTTTTCCCGGATACATCTTAAATGCACCTTCATATTTTCTTATAAGTTCAGGAAGCTGCGCCACATCAAGCAATGCCTTTTCATACATTTCAAGTTTGACCACGCAGCCCTTTTGGGATATACCGGTCACAAATGCATCATGTGCTTCAGCCTTGGTCAGAGCTATATTCAACAGGTTGATGACCGGAGTGGGAGGCTCGCCGTATCGGTCGGTCAGCTCCTCTTCAAGGTCCATCATCATTTCATATGTATCTACCGAAGCTATACGCTTATACATGTCAAGCTTCTGAAGCTCATTTTTGATATAAGCCGAAGGGATAAACGCATCCATCTCAAGGTCTATGGTAGTCTGGTAATAGTCCATCTCAAGCTCACCGGGTTTAAGATTCTTTATAGCCTGGTTAAGCATCTTGCAGTAAAGCTCGTAACCTACCGCCTCCATATGTCCGCTCTGTTCTGCACCGAGCAGGTTTCCCGCGCCTCTTATCTCAAGATCGCGCATGGCGATCCTTATACCGCTTCCAAGCTCGGTAAACTCCTTGATGGCTTCAAGCCTTTTTTCAGCTTCTTCTTTTAAGATCTTATCCCTCTTGTACATCATAAACGCATAGGCTGTACGGTTGGAACGTCCGACCCTGCCTCTTAACTGGTACAGCTGGGACAGACCGAATCTGTCAGCCTCATCTATGATGATAGTGTTTACATTAGATATGTCAAGTCCTGTCTCTATGATGGTGGTGGATACGAGTACATCGATATCCCCGTTTACAAACGAGAACATGATATCCTCAAGCTCTCTTTCATTCATCCTGCCATGCGCAAAGACTATGTTGGCATCGGGCAGAAGCTTTCTTAAGGAAGCTGTTACATCCTCTATGCCTGCCACGCGGTTATGGACATAGTATACCTGTCCGCCCCTGCCCAGTTCACGGTTGATCGCTTCTCTGACCACTTCTTCATTGTATTCTAAAACAAATGTCTGTATGGGAAGTCTGTCAACGGGTGCCTCATCCAGCACGCTCATATCACGGATGCCTGCAAGGCTCATATGCAGAGTTCTGGGGATGGGAGTGGCGGTAAGTGTCAGCACATCCACGTTTCCCTTCATCTGCTTGATCTTTTCCTTGTGTGTTACACCGAATCTCTGCTCCTCGTCCACTATAAGGAGTCCCAGATTCTTAAATGCTATATCCTTGGATAAAAGCCTGTGGGTACCTATAACGATATCCATCAGACCGTTTTTTACTTTTTCTATGATCTTTTTCTGCTCCGAAGGAGATTTAAACCTGGAGAGCATACCAATGTTTACCGGGTAGCCGCCCATACGCTGGGTAAAGGTATTATAATGCTGCTGTGCCAGTATGGTAGTCGGAACGAGCAATGCTACCTGCTTTCCGTCCTGTACTGCCTTAAATGCAGCCCTTATGGCTATCTCCGTTTTTCCGAAACCTACGTCTCCGCATATAAGACGGTCCATGATCTTGGTGCTTTCCATGTCCTTCTTGGTCTCTTCTATAGCTTTTAACTGATCTTCGGTCTCTTCGAAAGGGAAAAGCTCCTCAAACTCTGTCTGCCATACGGTGTCCTTGCCGAAGGAATGACCGGTACTGGCCTCTCTTAACGCATAAAGCCTTATAAGTTCGCCGGCTATCTCCTTTACAGCACCTTGGACTTTTGCCTTGGTCTTTTTCCATTCGCCTGAATCCAGACGGTTAAGCTTAGGCGGTTTTCCTGTGTCCGCACCCGAATACTTCTGCAGCTGGCCCATGGCTGCTGCCGCTACATACAAAGTGCCTCCGCCGCTGTATTCCACCTTTATGTAATCCTTGAAGATGCCGTTCATCTCCATCTGTTCCAAGCCGCGGTATACTCCCACGCCATAGCTTTCATGGACCACATAGTCCCCTGCATTAAGCTCGGCAAAGCTCTCTATACGGGTGCCCTGATTACTGTATTTTTTCTTTTTTCTTGTGGTCTTCTGTACTCCGAATATATCGGTCTCGCATACTACTGCAAATCTGATGAGCGGGTATTCGAAGCCTCTGCTTAATGACCCAGAAAGTACCACTACTTCTCCCTCTTCGGGAGCTCTTTCGTGATCGGCACTGAAAAAAGCCGTAAGGCCGTTATCCCTTAAATCCTCTGCCAGATGTACGGCTCTGGACTTCGATGCCGCAACCAATATAACCTTATACTTTTTCTTTTTCCACTTTAAAAGGTCGGAAATAAGCATGTCAAAATTACCGTTATATGATGCTGTAGCTGAAACAGACAGCTCAAATGCCGACGCTGTAGGCAGCTTCGTAAAACGGTAATCCATGGTACTGAGCATGACAAGGCTCATTTTTGAAAGCACCGAAAAAATACGGTTTGCTTTAAAAACCGCATCCGTCTGCTTTGGGAAGATGTATCCTCTCACCAGTCTTCCCTTCATGCTCTCATCAAATTCATATTCAAGCGCATCGAGGCTTTCGGATACCATCTTGGGTTCATCCATAAAAACCGTCGTGCGGCTAACATCAAAATATTCAAAGAATGAGACTGTATTATCCAAAAAATAGCTGACATAGCTGTCCAGTCCCACTTTGCCGGATAAGAATTCCAGGTTTTCCTTAAACTCACGCAATGTCCTTTTAAGATTCGTTACCGCACTCTCATCCTCTGATGCCTTAAGCTCTTTTTCCTGCTTTTTGGCATCTTTTTCTATTAAAGCTATGCCTTTTTCCTGCTCGTTCTTAGATACTATTATCTCCTGAGCGGGAAATATCTCACAGCTTTCTATGTTGGCGATACTTCGCTGGCTGGCCGCATCATAGCTTCTTATGGAGTCTATGGTGTCTCCCCAGAACTCTATTCTTACAGGTACTTCTTCCTGTACCGGGAATACATCCACTATGCCGCCTCTTACAGCAAACTGTCCGGGAAGCTCGGCTATCCCTTCTCTTTGATAGCCTATAGCTACCAGCTTTGCGGCAAGCTCCTCTATCTCAGAGCTGTACCACATATCTATATGTATGATCTGGCTTTTTAGTCTGTCTACCGGAGGCAGTCTGTCCAAACCTGCTGCAATACTTGTGATGACGGTCATGCTTTCACCGTCTATGATCTTTTTAATGATACTAAGTCTTTCGCACTGCAGCGTATTTCCTCTGACATCCGCACTGTAAAAAAGGATATCCTTTGCCGGATAAAAATATGTATTCTTATCATACATAACAAAATCCGACATCAGTTCCTTGGCTCTTAAGTCATTTTCGGCAATAATAAGCCGGACAGGGCTCTTTGTTTCGGAAACCGCTGCCATAAGGTTACACTTTTCGGACCCTATGCAGCCGGTCACTCTCACCGGAGTCCTGCCTTTTTTAAGTGCCGTCTTTATATCTTCTATGACGGTATATTCACTTAACGCTTGTGTCAGTGCATTCATAATTTATAAAACTTATTTGCTTTATGTTTCGGGATTGTCAGTCTCGGGTATTTGGCCACATTCGGTTATAGGATCATTCGCCGGTACCTGTTTAGTATCAGTTGCAGGATTATTATCTGAATTCTGCACAGTTTCGGATGCAGGCTTTTTCTTGGGTTTGGGATTTGGGTTGATATTAAAACGGTTCATGGCTGTCCCGATATCATCCGATATCCAGGTCTCAACCGCACCCACCGCATTTTTTATAGCCTCACGCATTACCGGCTCATCGTCCTTTGAAAATCTGGCCAGCACATAATCAGCCAGGTCCCAGCCTTCTGTTTTTTCACCCACGCCTACTCTTATCCTAGGGAAGGCTTCGGTACCCAGATGAGCTATGATGTTCTTTAATCCGTTATGTCCGCCGGCGCTGCCCTTTGCTCTAATGCGGAGCCTGCCTGTATCCAAGTTTATATCATCACAGATTACGATAAGGTTTTCCGGCTCGATCTTAAAAAAGTCAGCTATCTGGCCCACGCATTCACCGCTTAGATTCATATAGGTCTGGGGCTGTACGAGGAGTACCTTTTCGCCTCCGATAAAGCCGTCACCTATAAGACCATTGAATTTTTTATTGTTTATCTTTATGTTATACTTGTCTGCCAATGCAGTCACGGTATCAAAGCCTATATTATGCCTTGTACCTGCGTATTTCATGCCCGGATTGCCCAGGCCTATTATTACTCTCATTTTTCGTTCCTCGTAACAATCGACATGTATTCTCTCTACTCTTCAGGGTTATCATTTACTCATGTCCAGGTTTAAATATGGAATAACAGGATAGCTGCCGCTATAGCAGCGTTTAACGACTCGATCTGCCCTGCCATGGGGATGAATACTCTCTTATCCGCAACGCTTACAGCCTCATCAGTCAAACCGTTTCCTTCATTACCTATCATAATAGCACATTTTTTATCAAATTGCATCTCTCTCATGCTCTCACCGCCATGAAGATATGCCGCATATACCGTGATGTCTGATTTTTTAAGCTCCTGCACTGCACCGGTAAAGTCCTCAACATATACGAATGGAACTCTGAATACCGATCCCATCGTTGAACGGATTACCTTGGGATTAAATATGTCTGCACAGTCACGGCTCATTATTATGCCCGATGCCCCCGCAGCCTCGGCAGTCCTAAGCATGGTGCCAAGGTTTCCGGGATCCTGGATGTTTTCAAGGATAAGGAACCTGCTTTGAGTATCATTTGCGGTATCCGAACCGTCATTTTTACAGGCCAAGCTAAGTATTTCTTTTAGGTCATGCTCCGGCTTACTTACCGTACAAAGTATCCCTTGCGGTGTGACGGTTTTGCTTAAGCTGTCAAAAACGCTGTCTTTTACTGTATATATCTGCACGTTTTCCTGGCCCGCTTTGGAGAGTCCTACCGTACCTGCACGTTTTTTCATGCTGTTAGAATAATCCCCCAGAATAACATCTGCCGGATGTTCCTTTAGGAAGCTTTCGGACACATATATGTCCTTTATGTACTCCGGTGCTGTTTTGAGAGTATCCTGAAATATCCTGAGCCCTTCAATTACAAAAAGGCCCTGCTTATCGCGTTCCTTTTTTGAGCTTAGCAGGGCCGATATATTTTTTAGCTTTTCGTTTTTACTGCTTGTGATGATCTCCATCATTATCCTCAGCTTTCACTCATTTTTAAAAGCTTAGCCGCCTGGTCAGCCGCGGTAAGGCTGTCGATAAGCTGGTCTAAGTTACCGTTCATGACATCCTCTAAGGTATAAAGTGTGAGCTTGATCCTGTGGTCCGTACAACGGCTCTGAGGGAAGTTATAGGTTCTGATCTTTTCGGATCTGTCACCGGTACCTACCTGGCTTCTTTTTGCTTCCGCTTCGGCATCATGCGCTTTTTCAAGTTCCAGCTCATAAAGCTTTGCACGAAGTACTCTTAAAGCCTTGTCCCTGTTTTTCAGCTGACTCTTTTCATCCTGACAGGAAATAACGATACCTGTCGGGATATGTGTAAGTCTGACCGCCGAGTCAGTGGTGTTGACACACTGTCCGCCATTTCCGGATGCTCTGAACACATCAAATTTGCAGTCATTTAAATCAAGATTTACTTCAACTTCCTCTGCTTCCGGCATGATTGCCACGGTAGCTGTGGAAGTATGTATTCTTCCGCCGGATTCGGTCACCGGTATACGCTGCACACGGTGCACTCCGCTCTCGTATTTAAGCTTGGAGTATGCTCCCTTGCCGTTTACCATAAAAATAACTTCCTTAAAACCGCCTATACCGCTTTCGTTGACGCTTACCAGCTCTATTTTCCATCTTTGGGAATCCGCATATTTAGAGTACATGCGGTACAGTTCGGCGGCAAAAAGCGCTGCCTCATCCCCGCCTGCTCCGCCTCTTATCTCAACTACCACGTTTTTCTCATCGTTGGGATCCTTGGGTAAGAGCAGTATCTTTAATTCATTTTCTATCTCGGGAACACGCTGTTTCGAACTTGAAAGCTCTTCCTTTATGAGCTCTCTCATCTCGGGATCGTTTTCCGCATCAAGAAGCTCAAGACTTTCCTCTATGTTCTTTTTTACGGATTTGTATTCCCTGTATTTCTCTACGATGCTTCCCATGTCGGTCTGTTCCTTCATGAGTTTGCGGAACCTGGCCTGATCATTTACCACCTGGGGCTCGGAAAGCTCTGCCTGTATTTCCTCGTAGCGCCTTTCCAGTTCTTCTATCTTTTCAAACATTCTTTACACCTCATAAGTCTGCTGTGCAGACAGCTCCCCCATAAAGGGAAGCCAAGTGTCATCTTTAATATCTTCCTTCTATTACTCGACGTAGCCCTGCCAGGTCACGGTGTACTTCCACTTCCGTAAATCCTGCCGACTCCATCATTTCTCTTACAGGTTCTGCCTGTAAGTCATCAAACTCCATAAGAAGCCTGCCGCCCGGATAAAGATAGCCTGCTGCTTCTCTAACTATCCTGCGGTAAAAATCCATACCGTCCTCGCCGCCGTCAAGTGCCAGTCTTGGTTCATGCTCCGAGATCTCGGGCATGAGCCCGTCAATCTCATTTCTTACTATATAAGGCGGATTGGCTGTTATTATATGGTATTTTCCTGTTATACTGTTAAACAGGTCACTGATCACAAAATCATAATCAAGACCATCAGGTGACATACCGGTTTCTTTCAACATATCATCCACATTTAACCGATAGTTCTTTTGGGCCAATTCTACAGCCGCTTCCGATATGTCCGCAGCCGTAACCGATATAGCGCACTTTTCTCTACACTCTTTTAACTCTTTGTACAGATTAAGCCCAACGGATACCGGCACGCACCCGCTTCCGGTACAGATATCAAGTATCCTAAACCCGGTATTATCTTCGCCAGGGGCATTTTCTTTACTATCCTTAACCATTTTTAAGGCAGCTTCCAGGGCTCTTTTCCCTGCATGCTCGGCAAGTATTTCGGTATCAAATCGGGGTATCAGCACATCGGGACTGACCAGAAAGGTGTATCCCATAAAATTCTGATTACCTATTATATATTGCAATGGCTCATGTGAGCTTCTGCGCACCAAAAGTCCTTCATATGCCTTTTCTTCTTCTTGCGGCATCTCATCAAAAAGCTTCATGAGCAGATCTGCTTTGCTTTTGCCTGTAACATAAAGCAACAGATATTCCGCATCTACTCCGGCTTCCTCTATACCTGCTTTTTCAAGTATGGAAACCCCTCTTTTTTTTGCCTCAGAATAACGCATATGGATCCTTTACTTCTTTTTCCTGTTTTTATCGTTCTTTACAGCCTTTTCAAAAGCCTTTGCTTTTTCTGCTGCCTCACGTGCAAGCTTTTCCGCTATCTCATCGTCTTTCATTTCCTTAGCGGCAAGCTTATCTGCTTTGGCATCGATCTCTTTTATCTGTTCCTCGGAAAGGTCATCCACTGTCCTTCCCTTGGCTTCCATTCTCTGTCTTATCTCTTCTTCACGTTCTAAACGTCTCTTTTCGCGTCTTTCCTGCTTTGCCTTAAGCTCTGCTTCCTCTTCTGCCTTAAGGTCAGCCTGATATGCACGCCAGTCAAATACGGCCTCAACCGAAGCTATGGCACACTCTATCATAGAGTCATCGGGCTCACGGGTGGTAAGCTTCTGCAGTGCAAGACCGGGCTTACTTAAGATGATCACGAGCTTGTTATCGCTTCTTCCGGCAAGCCTTATGAACTCATAGGAAATACCGGCAATAAGCGGTATAAGTATGAGTCTGCCCAAAACCATGAGCAATGTTGACTCAAATCTTATAAACATAAAGAATATAATGGAGATGACCATAACTATGAGCAGGAAGCTCGTGCCGCATCTCTTATGCTCTCTTGAACACTCTCTTACGTTTTCAACCGTAAGCTCTTTTCCGCTCTCAACACAATTGATGGACTTATGCTCAGCACCATGGTACATGAACACTCTCTTGATATCCTTCATACATGAGATGGCTGCAACATAGCCTACAAAAAGACATATACGGATAACACCCTCTATCAATGCAAGAAGGAACTGTGATGTAATAACTGTCTTCAGGAATTTTGATATGAAATAAGGAAGGATCATGAACAGACCGATGGCAAATACTATGGCAAATACCACAAGCAGACCCATGATCAGGCTTTCTTTTGTCTTTTCAGCTCCGGTCTTTTCTTTTCTCTCCGCTTTCTTTATTACGGGACCGTTATTTTCTGCAGGGGCTGTGTTTTCAGCCTGTGTTTCTTCCTCGCCGTCAAGAGATATTTCTTCTAAAGAACTTCCTTCATCCGCATCAGTCTCAAAGGTGTTATCAGCACCTTCTCCCTGCATATACTCGGGCTCGTCGCTCTTAACAGGCTCGTCTTTTTTAGTTGTATCCTCTTCTTCATCCTCGAGGAAACTTGCCGACCAGGTCAGCGTTTTTACACCTATGACAAGGGACTCGACAAAGGTTACGACTCCTCTTATTATAGGCAGTTTGAATATTTTGTATTTATCACTGAGCAAAGTGGTACGCTGGTCGTCCACCTCTATAGTTCCGTCAGGTTTTCTTACCGCACA
>JAFZJK010000182.1 GCA_017553965.1 Lachnospiraceae bacterium
ATGGATACATTTCCGGGCGGGAGACCGCTTTCACAGAGAAGAAATATTATCCTTTCCAGAAATCCCGAGTATAAGGTTAAGGATGCGGATGTAGTACACAGTAAGGAAGAGCTTCTGGAGCTTATCGTAAAGGAGAAGATCAACTCCGATGATGTATTTATCATCGGCGGGGAAAGTCTGTATCACGAGTTCCTGCCCCTGTGTGATACCGCTATCATAACCAAGATCAATTACAGCTATGAAGCTGATGCATATTTCCCCAATCTGGATAAGGACGAGGAATGGGAATGCGTAGAAGAGGGCGAGGAGCAGACATGCTTTGATATGGAGTTCATTTTTACCAGGTATGAGCACAAGAAGCCTGTAAAACCTGAGGATGAAGAGGCTTAACATCTCAAAAGTGACGTAAATAAACAATTTTGGACTGTAAGTTTCAAAAATAAATTTACAAGAACGTTAAGATGGAGTATAATAATACAATCCGTATTTTGTACCTTGCTTAAGGCAGGCGTACACATTAGGAGTTAAAGGAAAAAGAGTAAAAGATCTCAAGGAGGAACTGTCAATGGGAGTAACAGTAGAAAGCTTCGGAATTACAAATAAAGGTGATAAGGTCAGCGTATACAAGCTTACCAATTCAAAAGGACTTATAGCTGAGGTTATTGATTACGGTGCAATCTTAAAGTCTCTTTTCGTACCTGACAGGGACGGCAAGTTGGATGATGTGGTACTTGGCTTTGATAATATAGCAGCATATCAGGAGAATCCTTCATTCTTCGGAAGTACTATCGGAAGAAATGCAAACAGGATAGGCGGAGCTAAGTTTTATCTGAACGGGCAGCTCTATACCTTAGCTAAGAACGATAACGATCATAATAACCTTCACAGTGATTTCTATACATGCTTTAACAAAAAGATGTTTACTGCTGAAGTAATAGAAGAGGAAAATGCTGTAAAGCTTACACTCGAAAGCCCCGATATGGATCAGGGTTTCCCCGGAAACATGACAGCAAGTGTTACCTACAGACTTACCGATAATAACGGCTTGGAGATTGAATACTATGCAGTATCCGACAAGGATACCATATACAATCCTACCAACCACAGCTATTTTAACCTTGCAGGGCATGATTCAGGCAGTGCTATGGATCATAAGCTCTGGCTCAATGCCAAAAACTTCACACCCGCCGATCACGAGAGCATCCCTACAGGCGAGATAGTATCTGTAGCAGGTACACCCTTTGATTTCACCACACCCATGGTGATCGGTGAGAGGATCAACGACGATGACCGTAACCTTCGCTTCGGAGGCGGCTACGATCATAACTTTGCACTTGATATCAAGAAGGGTAAGCTTGAACAGGCAGCCATCCTTTCGGATGACAAGAGCGGAAGAAGGATGTCTGTATATACAGATCTTCCCGGAGTGCAGTTCTATGCAGGTAATTTCATTAAGAACCAGACAGGAAAGGGCGGCGTTAAGTACACCAAGAGATGCGGTGTATGTCTTGAGACACAGTTCTTCCCTGACGCAATAAATAAGCCTAACTTTGATTCACCGGTACTTAAGGCCGGCGAGGAGTTCCACAGTATTACAAAATACGTATTCTCTGTTATGTAAATAAAGGGAAAACCTTAATAAAAAGGGTTTTCTTTCATGAGGTATAGTATGGATTTAAATAAACCGGCAATGGAGATCCCGGAAGATTTTACCGATCCGGAAGTCCTATATGAAAAGCTGAAAAAAAGAATACTGGAATATCATCCTTCTTCTGACCTTGAGATGGTAGAGAAGGCTTATAAGCTTGCCTATGATGCACATAAGGATCAAAAGAGAAAATCGGGTGAACCTTATATCATCCATCCTGTATGTGTGGCACTTATCTTAGCCGATTTTGAACTTGATATAGAAAGTATTGTGGCAGGTATCCTGCATGACGTAGTTGAAGACACCATAGTAACACAGGAAGAGCTTGAAGCACAGTTCGGTTCTGAAGTTGCGCTTTTGGTAGACGGTGTTACAAAGCTTACAAAACTCAATTATTCTGCAGACAAGGTAGAGCTCCAGGCAGAAAACTTAAGGAAGATGTTCCTTGCGATGGCAAAGGATATCCGTGTTATTCTGATCAAGCTCGCCGACCGTCTCCACAATATGCGTACATTAAAGTACCAGCCCCCTCACAAACAGTATGAGAAGGCCAGGGAGACCATGGATATCTATGCTCCCATAGCTCAGAGGCTCGGTATTTCAAGGATCAAGATAGAACTCGACGATCTTTCTCTTCAGTATATTGAGCCCGTGGTATATAAGGAGCTCTCCGAAAATGTGGCTAAGAAGCTTGCAGAACAGGAAGACTTTATCCACGAGATCACGGAAGAAGTAAGCAATCACATTAAGGATGCAAACATCCCCGCAAAGGTTAACGGCAGGGTTAAGCACTTATTCAGTATTTATAAAAAGATGGTAAACCAGAACAAGACTCTTGATCAGGTGTACGATCTTTTTGCGGTACGTATTATAGTAAATGATATCAAGGACTGCTATGCGGCATTAGGTGTTATCCATGAAATGTATAAGCCCATCCCGGGCCGTTTCAAGGATTATATCGCTATGCCAAAGCCCAATATGTACCAGTCACTCCATACTACACTTATTTCGCACAGCGGCCAGCCCTTTGAGATCCAGATAAGGACCTTTGATATGCACAGGACTGCTGAATACGGTATCGCTGCGCATTGGAAATATAAGGTTGATCCCGAAGGAAAGATGAATCCCGATTCTGAAGAGGAGAAGCTTACTTGGCTCCGTCAGATTTTGGAATGGCAGCAGGATCTTTCAGATAACAAGGAATTCCTTATGCTGTTAAAGGATGACCTTAACCTGTTCTCCGACAGTGTATTCTGTTTCACACCTACGGGAGAAGTAAAGAACCTTACAGTAGGTTCCACACCTATAGATTTTGCTTACAGCATACATAGTGCGGTAGGCAACAAGATGGTCGGTGCACGTGTAAATAACAAGATGGTTCCGAATGATTATATCATTCAGAACGGCGACCAGATAGAGATCATTACTTCAGCTAACTCTAAAGGACCTTCAAGAGACTGGCTTAAGTTAGTTAAGACCACTCAGGCAAAGAATAAGATTAATCAGTGGTTCAAATCGGAAAGCAAGGAAGACAATATTCTTCGAGGCAAGGAAGTATTTTACGCTCTGTGTAAGCAGAAGGGCGTGGCTCCCGCAGACCTGTTAAAGCCCGAATACATGGAAGCTGTTATAAAGAAATACGGCTACAAGGATTGGGATAATATCTACGCCTCCATAGGTCATGGTGCGATCAAGGAAGGTCAGGTATTTTCAAGACTCCAGGATGAGTATGACAAGCATCATCCAAAGGAGATCACAGATGAAGAAATTTTGGAAAGCCTGAAGGATCCTAAGCGTGCAAAGAACATCCCTGTCATGACCAAGGGCAGTATCATAGTCCATGGTGCTGATGATCTTGCGGTTCATTTTTCAAAATGCTGTTCACCCGTACCCGGTGATGAGATAGTTGGATTTGTTACCAGAGGAAGAGGAATATCCATACACAGGACCGACTGCAGCAACATATTGACGCTGCCGGAGATCGACAGAAAACGTCTCCAGCCCGCAGAATGGAATACTGCTGCGGCACCTAAGGAAGAGAAGCTCTTCTTAGCAGAGGTAAGGATATTTGCAAGGAACCAGTCAGGTGTGCTTTTGGGTATATCCAAGGTCCTCACAGAAAACAACATAACCATCATATCTATGAATGCGAGAGCGGGTAAGCAGGAGACAGCTACAATTACGGTAAGCTTCAACATCAAGGATACCGAGACCCTTAACTCGATCATAGCTAAGCTCAGAAACGTAGAGAATATCTTAAATGTAGAAAGAGCAATGGGTGGCTAACGGCGAAGGCTGCGATAGTAGCGTTTTATAGACGGTCCGCGCGACGCCTGGCGTGGCAAAATCAAAGAAAACCCGGAACGCAACGGAGGGTTTTTACAATACGGCGAAGGCTGATTAGGTCGGAGATGTAAAATGAAGATAGAAAAGCTATCAGTGGGTGCGCTGCAGGTTAACTGCTACGTACTCATTGATGAAGAATCAAAAAAAGCAATAGTGATAGATCCGGGTGACGACGCAGACCGCATTTATAAAAAGCTTACAAATGAGCTGAATGTGGAATGCGTTGCCATACTGTTAACCCATGGTCATTTTGATCATATAATGGGTGTAAAGGAACTTAAAGGCCTTACAGGTGCACCCGTGTGGGCGGGAGCCGATGAATATAGACTCTTAGGAGACGCTGATCTTAATGTTTCAAAAAGGATCAGAAGAGCGGAAGAGATCATCCCGGATAGACTCTTAAAAGACGGAGAACGGGTAACTGTTTCCGGACTCGAGTTTAAAGTGATATTCACTCCCGGTCATACCGAAGGAAGTGTATGTTATTATTTTGATAAAGAGGGAGTACTCATTACAGGAGATACTCTGTTCCGTTTCGGATACGGAAGGACAGACCTTCCTACCGGCAGTGAAGCGGCTCTTTTTGCATCCATAACCCAAAGACTTTTCAACTTACCTCCGGATACGAAATGTTATCCCGGACATGGGGAGGCTACCGACATTGCAACTGAACGTAATAATTTCGGGCTTTGATATGACACAGGAGGTCGGCCCTCTTATTAAGTCTTTTTATCCGGGTTTCGATGTTACGATCAGGTTTTTGGAAGAAGTATCAAGTATTTTACCGAATATGCCGATAAAACATATAGATGGTAAAATATCAGAAACCACTCGTGACAGTGAAAACGGTACGAAAGGATGTGCAGGGAGCGAACTCGGGGGAGACCGGGCAGAATGCCTGGAAATAAGTCTTGCTGACACATCCTTCACCATCACATTTAACGGAAAAAAAGAGAATACCACACCGTTTAACTACGTAGACGTACCTGACGAGCACATGGTATATGAAAAGCGTAAGAAAAGAGCATATAAGAACCTGCTCTTAAAAGAGCTGTACAAAGTGCTTTCCGAAAAAACAGGACGTACGCTCCCGTGGGGAATACTCACCGGGGTCAGACCTACGAAGCTTTTATTTGAGCGGCTTAAAAACGGGACTGTCGGTAATATCACATATATGACTTCGGAATATCTCTGTTCACCGAGAAAGGCAGGACTTGCCCAGAAAACGGCGGCCAGAGAGCTTGAGATATTAAACAGGTTTGATTATAAAAACGGCTACAGCCTATATGTAGGTTTTCCTTTCTGTCCGAGCATATGCAATTACTGTTCGTTTGGCTCACATCCGATAGATAAGTTCGGGGACCTCGTACAGGCTTATATAGACGCGCTTTTAAAGGAAATAGATAAGACCTGCCGCATACTTAATGGGAAAAAGCTGCAGACCATATATTTCGGCGGGGGAACACCCACCGCTGTTTCGGCTGAGCAGTTAAAAAGCGTTATCGAACGCGTAAAGCAGAGCTTTGATATGAGTAATGTGTTGGAGTTCACTGTAGAAGCGGGGCGTCCTGACAGTATTGATGTAGAAAAGCTGCAGATGTTAAAGGATGAAGGTATCACCAGGATATCCATCAATCCCCAGTCCATGTGTGAAAGGACGCTGGAGCTTATAGGTAGGAGACATACCGCTAGGCAGACTGTGGATGCATTTAACCTTGCCAGATCCATGGGCTTTGATAACATTAATATGGACCTGATAGCAGGTCTTACAGGCGAGAGCTTCTCCGATATGAAGTATACGCTTGACGAAGTAGGTAAGCTTGCACCCGACTGTATTACGGTGCATACTCTTGCATTAAAGAGGGCTGCAAGGCTCACTACACAGAAGGAGCTGTATGCAGGGCAGGAAGCTTCCGATGTAGAGAAGATGGTGGATTATGCGGCAGATTTCTGTATGGAAAGAGGTTATGAGCCATACTATCTTTACCGTCAGAAAAACATGACGGAAAACCTGGAAAATGTAGGATATGCATTACCCGGCAAAGAAGGCCTGTACAACATCCTCATCATGGAAGAAGTACAGCAGATACTTGCCTTAGGTGCAGGTGCATCATCCAAATTCATAGACAGAAATGTAACAAACGGCAGACGTTTCGGTCGTATAGAAAATGTAAAAAACGTTTCGGAATACATAAACCGTATAGACGAAATGACAGAGAGAAAGCTGGAATGCATTAAATAAAAAGGGGTAACTAATGTTCAGGGGACGTAGAGAATTACTGGGGCTTTTCAGTATCGATGAACGATCCTTCGGAGATATAGAGGATATCGGTCCTGAGGCGATAGAAGAAATTGAAAAAGCCGCCATGGAAGACAGCGAAGAAGCTATCGACCACGGCATCCTTGTGGCTAACCTGGCACTGCGTCTGGCTCAGGAGCTGAAATTCGATGAGGATTTCTGCAAGCGTGTGGCCGAGGCCGGTATAGTGCATGATATAGGAAAGCTTCAGATAAGTAACTACCTGTACGGACGTAAGGAAGGAGTACTTCGAATAGAGGAAATTAAATACGTCCGCCGCCATCCCACACTCGGTTATGAATATCTGAGTGAAAAAGAAATAGGGGATGAAGACTTCCGTAACATGATCCTGCACCATCATGAAAACTTCGACGGTTCGGGATATCCGGATAACATCAAGGGAGAACTGATCCCGATTGGATCAAGGATCTTACGTATCTGTGACGTATATGCGGCGCTTGTATCGGAACGTCCGTATAGAGCAGCATTTGACAAAGAAAACGCCATGGAGCTTATGATCGACGAGGTAAAGAACTTCGATATGAACTACTTCTTAGCATTCATGAGAGTAGTACACGGCGATGAGATCAAAGATATAGACGATTACATCAAGAGATGTAACTCCAAGGTACACGTAAAATCAAAACGCAGATAAAAAACACTGAAATGAAAGGGAAAAAATATGGAAATCAAGACAATAGTGGGAGGTATCGCCTCCGAATACGATGATCAGATACTCTGGATCGAGAAACCCGAGGTTGGTGCAGATGCTGCACAGATCGTGGATGAAACTCAATTCACCCCTTGCACGGTAACAAACATCGTAATCCGCAGCGATTATGACGACGATGAAGAGTATAATGAGGCATGTGATACCTTACTTAACGAAAGCTCTGCTCTGTGTACCGGCGAATTCGTAACCTTTGATGACGTATACTTCGTAGAGCTTGACAATACCGGCGATACCGAAGAGTATGACAGTATCGAATATGATGATGTAGACTTTTGCTGATCAGCAGATAAAAAAAAGCTTCCCTTGGAGGGAAGCTTTTTTTATTAGATACACTCTAACGCTTGCTTGATATCATTGATTATGTCATCAACATCCTCGATACCAACAGAGAA
>JAFZJK010000183.1 GCA_017553965.1 Lachnospiraceae bacterium
CCGCGACCTAAGGTCGCCATCTGCAGAAAGAACGGTTTGTCAGAGAACTTCCTCCTTCTTTCATCCAAAACGGAGCAAGTGATCGTATTCTCCTCCCGGTCGAACACGTCCGGAGCACAATTAAACTCCCAACCTAGCTGCTGCCGGAACCGCGTCCAAATATCTTCCCTTGTTATCATAGATAACCTCCGCTCCTTTTTACCTTATTACTAACAGTTTCTCCTATCCTTTAGGACTGCTTTTTATGACTGAGTTCAGAGAGTTCTCCAAGTCGTATGCCCATGGTTTTCTCGAGCTTATCATGCATACCGGGTACGGAAGCAGTAAGCTCTAAGAAGCGTGACCGCTTTAGAGATATAAGCAGTGTGGGATTGACCGTGCGCACCGTGGCCGTACGGGGAACGTTTGACAAAAGAGCGATCTCGCCGAAAAAGTCGCCGTCCTCAAGTACTTTAACACGGGTATCCCTGTCATCGATCCTCTTTAATACCTCTACACGTCCGCGCACTATGATATAGAACAGGTCGCCCTCGTCTCCCTCGGTAATGATCGTGCTTGAGGCAGGGTAATAGGCCGAGCTGAAACTCTTACAAAGCTCTGATAGTGAGCTTACAGGGAATTCGCTGAAAAGATCGATCCTGGAAAGCCTCTCCGGCGTAATTGTGGCACTGGACATATCATCCGTAACAGTGAAACCGCTCTGCTTTTCAAAAAGCTTGGCATAGATCCCCTTACGCTCCATAAGAGATTCATGTGTTCCGCTCTCAGCGATACGCCCTCCGGAAAGAACATATACGCAGTCATAACCGGAGATGTCCGAAAGCCTGTGCGTGATGTTGACAATTGCGGTGCCCTGACCCGGAAGTCTGGATATGGCATCATTTACGGCACGCTCGGCAGCCGGATCAAGGGAAGCAGTTGCTTCATCAATGATTAGAAAACGCGGGTTTCGGAGTAAGGTTCTGGCAAGAGATATACGTTGTCTTTGTCCGCCGGATAAAGATTTTCCTCCATTCTGCACCTGACATGAAAATCCTCCGGGAAGGCTCAAAATAAAGTCCGCTGAGGCAGCCTTTACGGCATCGACAATTTCATCAAACTTTGCATCCGGGTTTGCCACCCGAAGGTTACCCTCTATGGTATCGTTAAACAGAACCGTATCCTGTGGCACGATGCCGACAGCCTTGTGAAGAGAGCGCAGATCAAGATGCCTGTAATCCTTATCGTCTGCCATGACCGTTCCTTCATCAGGATCGTAAAAGCGCATGAGAAGGTTTGCGATCGTGCTTTTTCCGCTGCCGCTCGGTCCGACGATGGCAACGGATTTTCCGGCAGGAACCTTTAAAAGGATGTCCTTCAAAACCGGTTTTTCCGGATTGTAGCCAAAGGTTAGGTGATCCATTGATAATTCCATAAGAGGATCCGGAACCTCTTCAGCATTCTTGTCAACGCTGACACCCGGTTTTTTATCAAAAAATAACTCGAGATTATGAATACATACTTTACATTCCACGAACGAGGGGATGATCGCAATAAGTGCAATGACCGCCGAGGAAAGAGTGGCAAAGAGACTGTTAAAGGAAACAAGTGTACCGACCGTCATTGTTTTAGAGAAAACCCAAAAGGCACCTATGCAGATGATCAGAATACTGAATACCTCGATCAAACCACCGGAGGCAACGGTCAGGCACCCATTGATAAACATAGAACGAAGTGAGAGCTTTTCATGCTTTTTGTTTTCACGTTCATAGTCGGTCGTAGATTTATCCTGCAGGTCGAATGCTTTTACGGAGGGCTGGTTATCAACGTTCTCCATGAGCATATTGGTGAGCAGGCCTGCCTGATCCTTGAGTGCTTTAACTGCAGTTCTGGATTTCTTTCCCAGGATGAGAAGCACTACAGTACTTAAGATCAAAGCGCCGATACTGATGAGAGCAAGACGGAAATCCAAAATAAAGATGAGGATAAAGCTGATCACGATCTTGGCGATCCCGGTCACAAAGGAAGGGATCGTAACGCTGGTCAGAGTCTGAACGGCGCTCATGTCCGTGGCAAATCTACCGATGAGATAACCTACCTGCAGGTCAGAAAAATCCCGAAGTGAAAGCTCCTGAAGATGCATAAAGCAACGACGGCGTGATTCCGCCACTGTTCTTGAAGAAAAAATGGCAGTCAGATAGCGCCGGAAAACGTCGCTGCATTTTGCAAGTAAGATCCCCAAAAGCATGAACAGGATCACTTTGATAAGCAGATCTTCATCTCCGCGTTCGATGGCATTATCCAGGATATATTTCATACCCAGGGCCATAATGCTTGTAAAAGCGATGTCGATCATGCCAAAAACGTATGAAGCATAGGCATAGCCCTTATTATGAAGATGAAATTTTTTGATCGCGGATATTAGTTCTTTCAATTCTTTCATGTCTGGCTGTGACTCCTTTGGATATCATTGATCATATCCTGCGTATTCCTTGATCTGTAAAGTTCCGTACAGTGCATACTTAGGGTTTAACCCCGAATCATAAAGCTGTGGGCTGTATTCACGTCTCCACGAGATCCCGTCGGAGAATCCCCAGAAAGTGACAGCGTCCATATTTATCTTTCCGGCATCTGCACGTTCGAATATTCCGTTTATGAGTTCATACAGGTATCTGCCCTGCTCCTTCAGGTTTTCATCGGTAGCCGACATAGGGCTTTCGTATTTGCCAAGTCCCACATCAAGTTCTGTTATTTCAAGCTTCAGTCCCGTCTCCGCAAGGATATCCACACCGTTTAAGTAGTTAGTTAGGTCATCCGCAGTGAAAAGGTGTGCCTGAAGTCCGATACCGTCTATAAGATATCTTCCGTCGTTATCCTTAAGTGTTTCCACAAATTCAGCTATACTGTCAGCCTTATACTGCTCATTATAGTCATTGTAGTAGAGGTCAACCGTTTCGGGAGCATACTGGTCCGCATAGTAAAATGCAAACCAGAGGTAATCATCTCCTATTATCTCGGTCCAATGGTTTTGTCTCAGGTTTCCGTCTTCCATTATGGCTTCGTTTATCACATCGTATGCATAGAAAAGATCCAGGTATCCCAGCCTTTTAAGCTCTGCAAACACTCCGCTTATAAGTGCTTCCATACGGGTAAGCATTTCCTCACGGCTTACAAATACGCCTTTAGAGTCAAACCCGTCACGGAATATCCATTCCGGAGTCTGGCTGTACCATATTAATGTGTGTCCTCTCATGGAAAAGTTATTTTCTTTCGCCCATGCAAGTACAGACCGTGCCTCCTGGTTAAACTCCACTGTCAGTTCGCCTGAAGCTATACTTTTTTCCTGATTCAGGATATAATCCGGCTTCATGGCATTTTCCATGGTAAGACTGTTGAACTGCTCCTTGACAAGCGTAGCCATATCTTTATTGTTTATCACATTTGACGAAATGCATGTACCTATCTTCATGTTGTGAGCAGCAAATACGTCCTTCAAAGTCTTATCGGTTACTTCCTTCTGTGCGGGAAGTGTAACCTTCGGTGTACCGCATCCCGTAAGGAGCATCGTTAATATGCATATAAGGCATATCACAGGTTTTACTGTTTGTTTTCTAGTGGTTTTCATTTTCATTCTTTCGTCTTCTTTTCGTTTTCAAACGGTGAGATGTTTCTTTGTCCTACTGTCCAATATTTTCAAACGCTTCCAAAAGTCCTGTTATACTTCTTACTCCATCCGGCACACTTTTTCCGAAGCGGTTAAGCCACAATGTCCCGATGCCGATAGCCGAAGCACCTTTAACATCACTGGAGACAGAGTCACCGATATGGATGACTTCATCCTCCTTTAGCCCGGTTTTCTTAAGAGCAAGTTCAAACAACTCCTTTCGGGGCTTATAGGCTCTCGCATCTTCCGAAGTAAAGACTCCGGCCGGTTTCAGATCATGGAACTCTATGGCTCTCCTTATATCATCCGTATCGATATTAGATACTATATAGACCGGCAAAGGGCTTTTTTCAAAAAATTCCTTTGAGTCTTCAAATATCGGCGGCTTTACCCAATGTTCGAACATCATATTACTGAGTTCTTTAGTATTGGCATCCGAATGAAACTTAGCCAATGTATGCTCAAGCGATCTTTCTTCCAATGTCCTCTGCGTTTCAAACGTATCTCCGTATGAGTCCTGAAACATGGTCTGAAAATCCTGCCACCAGAACAGATCAATCTCTGATCTGTCAGCTGCTTCACCTGTTTTCTGTATTATATCCGTGATCTTCTTTATTACTTCGCCGTCTTCATGAACGATAGTCCCGTAAAAATCCACAAAAAAAGCTTTAATACTCATTCGCGATCATTTCTCCTAACCTAATCCCTGCTCCGATACACAATCCTACTTTTTAAAATCCCCTGCCTATAGACAGGGGATATAAATCACCTAATATCAAAATTATTAATCTCTCGGTCTGTACCTCGGATCGTTTTCTTTTTGATAATACAGCTGCTTGTACTTATACATGTCTTCATCGGCATCCATTAAGGCCTGTCTGACATTGCGGCTGTCCTCGATATAGCTGGTGCCGTACGCAAAGCTTATACCGTTTTCTTTAAGTTCTATGACTTTGTCCAGTTTAGACACCAGGTCTTCAAAACTGTCTTTTTCTATATTATCCACCAGCACCACAAATTCATCTCCGCCGGCACGGAATACGTCACTGCCGATAAAGACATTCTGCAGCTTCATCGCAGCATTTTTAAGCATCAGGTCTCCTACCAGATGTCCTTCACTGTCATTAATATATTTTAATCCGTTAAGATCGGCGAACACCACACCCAAAGGCTTTCCTTCTTCATCATCCACCAGATCTTCGATCCTGTTGTTCATCTCATTTCTGTTATAGATGCCCGTAAGCAGATCGATGGAGCTTAAATATTTCAGTCTGTCAAACATCTGGCGGTTAGCAAGATCGGATGAAACGAAATAAGAAGTAAGCTCAAGTATCTCCTTGATCCTGGTCGCTCTGTTTGTCTCAAAATTGGTAGCCCAAATGTATCCCAAAAGCTCACGTTCGTTTTTCAAAGGTACCACTACCATGCTCTCTACCGATGCAGCCTTGATAGACTCATACCATATGGGATTTTTCTCTTTTACGAACTGCATATCCTGTTCGTTTGCCAATATCAGACAGTTACTGCCGGCTAAGATATCCGACCATGTCACAGCTATGTCATAAAAGTTATCAAACCAGTTGTCATTTGTAACCAGCCCTGTATTCTCAGCTTTATCCTCACATAAAAGCGCACAGCTCTTATTCACGAAATCCATGGTCAGTATGCAGCAATAGCTTGCCTTACATACTTCACGTATATCCTTTATTATGGAATTGATTGTCTCGTTATAGTCTTTTACTCCGTGAAGCTTGATGCAGGTATTTAATACTCTTACAGCGGTATCTTTGGATACATTTGCCATTATCTCCGCATTCGGCTCGTTTGATACTTCATGTGTATACAGACAGTAATTAAATCTGTCATCCTCAAAATCAAGCGGGATAGCGAACATATTAAACCAATAATCATATCTCTCCGGAGTGATATAGTTATGGTTATGGTGCTTTAATACCGCTGTATTATATACAAAGTGCTCAAAATTAAGGTCCTTATAAAGATACCTCTGATATTCGCTGTTGGGAACAAAGGTCGTCTTCTTATGAATGCCGAGTGTGTTTGATTCTATAGATTCTATATATGCCTTATTTCCTGTTACTATACGTATTGTTCCGTACGAGTCGCCGGTTATCTTTTCAACAGATATCACACACGCCATACCCGAAATGGAATCAACCAACTTTTGAAAATCCATATGCTTTCCCCAATTATTTAAATTCCCGTAACTGTTCAGCACCCAACTGATTTTTATATTGTTAAAAACACTTCTTGCTGTGCTCCTGCCCGCATTTGGCCACATCCGGGCACTTGTAGCACACTTCGTTTTTGCTGTAATCGTTCTCAAAGAACTCTTCCACGTTTTCCAGCGTGGTATCTGCTATATTACAGAGGGCCTCCTCTGTGAGGAATGCCTGATGTGATGTAACTATAACGTTAGGCATGGAGATGAGTCTCGCCAGTGTATCGTCATCCACGATATGATTAGAGTAATCATGGAAAAATACATTGGATTCCTCTTCATATACATCCAGGCAGGCAGCACCGATCTGCCTCTGCTTGATACCTTCTACCAGTGCTTCCGAATCTATCAATGCACCTCTGGAAGTATTGATAAGTACAACTCCCTTTTTCATCTTTGCGATGCTTTCCGCATTTACCATATGCCTGTTTTCATCCGTCAGCGGACAGTGGAAGGATATGATATCGCTCTTTTCCCATATTTCAGACAGCGACACATAATTGATGCCGCTTCCTTCTGCAGGGAACTTGTCATATGCTATAACATTCATCCCGAAGCCCTTGCATATATCTATAAATATGCGGCCTATCTTACCGGTACCGATGATGCCCACTGTTTTCCCGTGCAGGTCAAAACCTGTAAGCCCGTTAAGACTGAAATTAAAATCCTTCGTACGTATATACGCTTTATGTATCCTGCGGATCGAGGTAAGAAGCAGTGCCATCGCATGCTCGGCAACCGCATAAGGTGAATACGCCGGTACTCTTACGATATGGATCTTTTCATATGCGTACTCTACGTCCACGTTATTGTATCCGGCACATCTTAATACGATGAGCTTAACTTTCATCTTAACAAGTGCATCGATCACTTTTCTGTTAACATCATCATTTACAAACACACAGACCACATCCGAGCCTTCAGCCAGACGGCAGGTATCCTCGGTAAGTCTTGTATCAAAATAATTTATCTCAAATTTATCTTCTGTATTCGATCTTATAAAGGAATTTTTGTCATAATCCTTTGCGTCAAAAAACGCGATCTTATATTTTCTCATTTACAGTCATCTCCGTTTTATCAAAACAATCCCACATTTTAGTATTATACCACACTTCCCGCTCTGTGACAATGAAAAGGTTCTTTTTGACACGTTTTTTATAACGGCTATCCCACGATATATATTGCCACATTGCAGAATTAACCTAGTGTCAACTGATTTGATTTTAAAGAAAAAGTGACAAGAGAGTATTTTCCCTTGTCACATAGCAATTTGTTTCATTCTGTAATTAAGTTTCTAACTTCAACCTTCTTCACCTTACGTGCGGTCAGATATGCAAAGCAGAAATAGCTTAAAGCGACAGCTGCTACCGGCAGGATTACTGTGATAAAGCGGTAGTCGATCGCAAAGTTTACTATACCCATGCTTCTTAAGAGATATGAAAGCAGTCGTTCTGAAAATGCAAGGCTTAGTGTTGTTCCGATAATGATGCCGAATACCGCTATTATAAGAAATCTTATAGCGAACTGCATCCTTAAGTTACCTGAGCTGAATCCTAGTGCCT
This sequence comes from Lachnospiraceae bacterium, assembly GCA_017553965.1. The sequence goes on from JAFZJK010000183.1 coordinate 7,445, forward strand.
TATAGATACCGATATCCGTCTTTTCCCTGATAAAGGTCTTGTTACATACCATGGATACGACTACCAGTGCAAAGAATATCGATATGACATAGATCACTGCTTTTATGGCTGCCGCCATCTGCTTAAATACATCGCTTGAGGCTCCTGGCTCGTATATTTGTACCTCACAGTCCTCCGGCAGCTCTTTCTTTAATCTTTCTTCTATCTTGCTTAAGACCTCCGGATCCTGGTCCTTTATCTTATATCCTGCCCAGTGTGCAGTATAATCTTCTATCAGTGTCCTTGCTCCGTCTCCTGTCATACCGAAAAACCTACCGGTATCGACCAATCCCACGCAGTAACCTGTGATTATGAAATCACCGTCTTTTCCGCGATATGATACCTTAAGAGTATCACCGATATTGTATCCCATATCCTCGGAAAACGTTTGTCCTACCACTATCTCATTATCATAGCGGGGTGCTCTTCCCTTGGTGATAACAAAGCCCTCTTCGTCATCGCTTATCCTGCAGGCTACATTCTGACCGTCAATTAGCATGTATTTGGTAGACATCCTGTAGCGTTCCGTATAATCAGAATACTCCTTTATTATGCTTTCCGTAAGTGCGAACTGTTTGTTGACATATTCTGTATTTTCGGGGCTGTAGTCAACCGGTACTGTCACAGTCACATTTTCAGATGTGGCACCCATGGATCTCTGAGCATTCTCCGATGTGGTAGCATCCGTCATACCTGTGGTGGTAAGCAGGAAGAATACTATAAGCGATGCTATGGCGATAGAAGCCAGATATCTCTTCTTACCTGATGTAAACTGTCTGAGTGCGATGCTTGCCGAAAGGAATCTGCCTCGTATCGGCATATTTAACCTATCGTCAAAATACACTTCCGACCTGCCGCTTGATACCGCTCTTATGGGTGAGATACGACCGACCTTTTCCGAGATCAGCATTATAAACAAAGCCGAAAGTATCAGCAGTCCCAGTAAGATGGCGCCGCTTAAAAGTATATCCACTCCTCCGTATATCTTTATACCGATCAGGGGCTCGTATACTCTCGGAAGATAAAGTACCATGGGTATAGCAGCTAAAAATCCGATGATTATACCTATCACCTCGGCTAACATGTACTGTCCTAAAAATACCAGCTTCAGTCTCCCTGCATCAAAGCCCTGTGCCTTAAGGATACCAAGATCCGTATAGTTAAGCTCCACGCTCGAGGAGATGCTGTTAGACATTACCACAAACACGATCACGGTAAGTATGATAACAAATGCCAAAAAGATATTTAACGTGATATCGGGCATGATCCCCTGGTAGTAAAGGCTCTCCGATTTGGTAAGTATCCCCGCTGCGTAGCTGCCCATCTTTGTATCATTGTTAAGTACTGCGGCGAACTTGCTGTCACTAAGATGCGAATCATCTGCCTGTGTTATATATACTATGTCAAACAGGTCATACAAAGGCTCGATGCTGCTTTCTACCACGGCTTTTCTTTCCGCATACAGCTCCTCAAAATCCTCTTTGGAGATAAACGGTACCTTTAATCCGATAAAAGAACTGCCGCATACCGGCTCCTCTATAAGTCCCTTGATCACAAAGGTATACTCGTTTTCTTCAAAGCCAAAAGTTATGGAATCCCCGATACGTACTCCGGCATCCTCAGCCATAGCCCTGGGAAGAAAAACTTCACCTTTACCTATCTGCGGGATTTCTTCAAGGAATCCTGACCCGTCTTCATTCCAGAACCGGTCCACACGTTCATTTACCTGCATTATCCTGGTGCCGTTATTTCCTTCTTTACCGTTTGAAAACCTGTAACTGTAAGGTGCCAGTGCCTGCAGCACTTCGATCTTTTTTACAAGTGGATGTTTAGCCACTTCATCCACCATATCCGAAGTCAGAAACCTGTCGCAGATATTAAGGGTAATGTTACCGTCGTATACACGCTCATATGCGGCCTTGATGGAATCAGGGAAATTCTTCTTAAGACTCACTATAGCAGTGACGGACATCGATATGATCATCATAAGGATTATAATGCTCTTAAATGATCCTTTTTTATACTTGATATTGTTTTTTATCAGTACGAACACATCCATGGCGCACCTCCTACCATTCCATAGAGTTAAGCCATGCGCCAACCTGCTTCTCGCGGCTCTTTTCATCCTCTGCCTTATAGGGAGGCAGTGTGAGTTCGCCTATGATCTTTCCGTCCTCTAAGTACAGTATCCTGGTAGCACGGAGCGCCGCACGCATATCATGCGTAACCATGAGGATGCTCTGTCCTTCGTTGTTACAGTTGGTAAGCAGGTCAAGTACTTCGGTAGTATTACGTCTGTTAAGTGCTCCTGTCGGCTCATCAGCAAATACAAGTGCCGGCTTGTTGATCAAGGCTCTTGCTATCGCACATCTCTGCTGCTCTCCGCCCGAACACTGTGAGGGTAGCTGTGTCTTTATCTTTGCTATCCCCATTTTCTCTAAGAGTTCGTCGGCATACTTATTGATATCGCTAACCGAACGTGACTTATCCAAATATCCCGGTACGGCTACATTTTCAAAAAGACTTAAGTTGCTTACGAGATGTATCTGCTGGAATACGAATCCGAACTTCGTATGACGAAGCGCCGAGAGCTCACGCTCATTCATCTCCGTTATGTTTTTTCCGTCTATTTCGACTCTGCCCGAAGTAGCCCTGTCCATCCCGGATAGCGCATAGAGCATGGTTGATTTTCCCGAGCCCGATGCTCCCATTATGATGGTGAAATCCCCCTCGTATATGTCCAGG
>JAFZJK010000184.1 GCA_017553965.1 Lachnospiraceae bacterium
ATAACTACAAGGGTAATTTCAAGATGGCTCTTATGAAGACAATTGCAAAGCTGGAGGGTTCATATGCCATAGGTGTTATATCAGCCGATCATCCGGGCACTATTTTCTGTGCCAGACTTTCAAGTCCCCTTATCATCGGACTCGGGCTGGAAGAGAACTATTTCGCATCAGATATTACTGCACTTGTAAGTAATACCAAGGATGTGATAGATATGGAGGACGGCGAGGTGGCTGAGCTTACTCCGGAAGGAGTCAAGTTTTTCGACCATTCAGGCCGTGAGATAAACAAAGCCGTAAGACATATCACATGGGATATAGCTTCTGCTGAAAAGAGCGGTTATGAGCATTTCATGATGAAAGAGATCATGGAACAGCCGCAGGCACTTAAAGCTACCATAGAGCCGAGAGTAAAGGACGAAGAGATAGTATTTGACGAGCTGAAGCTTGACATGAAAAAGTTTAACCGTGTACACATTACAGCATGCGGTTCGGCTTATCATGCAGGCTGTGTAGGGCGAGGTATCATAGAGGCACTGTGCAGGATACCTGTTGAGGCAGAGGTTGCAAGTGAGCTTAGATACAGAGATCCCATAATGGATGACAAAACACTTGTGATAGTTATAAGCCAGTCCGGTGAGACTGCAGATACCATCGCGGCTATGAAGGAGTGTAAGTACAAGGGTGCTACGGTACTTGCCATAGTAAATGTTGTTGGTTCAAGCATCGCTAAGCTTGCAGATCATTGCCTTTATACATGGGCAGGTCCCGAGATCGCTGTAGCTACTACAAAGGGATATACAACTCAGGTGGCACTGCTTGCTATGTTTGCGGTATGGGCAGCAGGAGAGCTCAAGACTATTTCACACGGTGCTTATACATCGATGGTAAAAGATATCATGCGTTTACCTGAGCGTGCACAGCGTGCGCTTGACCTTAACTCAAGAGTCATGAAGATGGCTGATAAGTATTATGATAACCAGTCCCTGTTCTTCATCGGAAGAAATATGGACTACGCTGTAGCACTTGAAGGTTCGCTTAAATTAAAGGAGATATCTTACCTTCACTCAGAAGCGTATGCGGCAGGTGAATTAAAGCACGGTACTATCGCACTTATTGAGCCCGGCAGACTGGTTGTGGCACTTTGCTGTTATGAGAAATTGCTCGATAAGACCATCTCAAATATCCAGCAGGTAAAAGCCCGCGGAGCCAGAGTATTGGCAGTGGCACATGAAGGGAACAGAGCCATTGTCACCGAAGCGGATGACGTACTTTTCGTACCTGTGACCGACCCGCTGCTTGTACCGGTAATAGAGATAATCCCCATGCAGCTTTTTGCATACTATGTAGCAAAGAAGAACGGCTGTGATATTGATAAGCCCAAGAATCTTGCTAAGTCGGTAACGGTAGAATAAAAAACATTGAAATAAAGAGATTACTGTTATATAATTAAATTATTAATACATAAAGGCTTCCCCTTCAAGGGGAAGCTGTCTGCGTAGCAGACTGATGAGGTGTAGATGAGAATAATTACCGGTCTATAACAGTGGCAGGCGAGTTACAGACCGATGTTAAGCCTGTAGGAAGGTATAAAGATTATTATGAAATACTCAGCTAACGAGATAATACAATACGTTCAGGAGGAGGATATCAAGTTTATCCGTCTTTCCTTCTGTGATGTTTTCGGTCATCAGAAAAACATAGCCATTATGCCGTGCGAGCTAAAAAAAGCTTTTGAAACCGGCATAGGTATTGATGCTTCTTCTATAACCGGTTTCGGTGATGAGATGAAATCGGACTTGTTCCTGCATCCCGATCCTGATACTCTGGCACTCCTTCCCTGGAGGCCGGAACATGGAGGAGTTGTAAGGCTATACTGCAGTATCAGCCGTCCCGATGGCACACCCATAGAATGCGATACCCGTTCATTCCTTAAGAAAGCTATAGAGACTGCAAAGAAAAAGGGCTATTCCTTTAATTTCGGTTCGGAGCTTGAGTTTTATCTGTTTAAGCTTGATGATGACGGTAATCCGACTCTGGTACCGCATGACCATGCAGGCTACATGGATATAGCACCTGAGGATAAGGGTGAAAACGTCCGTCGTGAGATATGCCTTACTTTAGAGCAGATGGGTATCCGTCCTACCAGCTCACACCATGAGATAGGTCCCGGACAGAATGAGATAGATTTCCGTCATTCCGATGCACTCAATGCTGCGGACAATGCGATGACATTTAAGACGGTAGTTAAGACTATAGCTCAGAGAAATGGATTGTATGCTGATTTTTCACCGCTTCCGTTAAAGGATACACCCGGTAACGGCTTCCATATCAATGTATCTATGGAAGACTCCAAGGATGAGGATATGCGCTGTGTGATCGCAGGAATCCTTGACAAAATAGAGGACATGACTCTTTTCATGAACCCTGTAAGAGAGTCATACTTAAGACTTGGTCACAACAGGGCACCGAAATATATTTCCTGGTCACATCAGAACCGTTCACAGCTCATACGTATACCTGCTGTCATGGATGAAAATAAGCGTGCGGAGCTCCGTTCACCGGATCCGCTGGCTAATCCTTATCTTTCATTCGGACTTATGATATATGCTGCACTTAACGGATTGGAGAAAAAATTAGAGCTTCCTGAAGCAGCCGATGTAAAC
>JAFZJK010000185.1 GCA_017553965.1 Lachnospiraceae bacterium
ATACATTTTTACAACATTATTGCATTCCCTGCCGCCTGTGATCCGAACAAACAGACCGTTAAGATCGATCAGTCCCCCCACCTCACCAATCCTTTCCGGATAAGTTTGGGTAATATCATCTCTTGCTTCTTCAAAAGAAGACTCCTTATTCACAGTTTTCTTGATCGACTCTATGACTATATCCCTGTTATCAAATGCCAGAAACAGCCAAACTGCCGTTAATGCTCCCAAAAGAACATATCTCAACAAGTGATTAGCGTTCACGTTATGATCTCCTAAAAATTGAAATAGATAAACGGATTGTGTGCCGAGATGGCAAGATACGATAATGATACACAGAAAAAGACAATGCTCCCAAAAACAACCAAAGCATCAATTACCTTATCGAGATCAGCATTCTTTCCCTCTGTTTTTTCAAGTACCTTTTTGAAAATGGGCGTAGAGAAGATTATGCCTGCCAGCATAACTATCCAATATTCTCTCAGCCAATAAATATCTCCTTTTGCAACCAGTCCACCGCTTCTTAAACCAAACATATCCAAGATGTACCCAAAAGAGGCGATGATATGTTCTGACCTGAATATTTCCCATCCTATGACTATTACGATGTAAGTCCTCCACCACGCGTACCTGTTTATTATAGCACATCCATGAGATAATAGCCTCAATTATTTCGCTCCACTTGCACAACTTGCGCAACTTGAGCGATCAATTAAGGAGGTTCTCATGAACATGAAACAAACGCTTCGTCAGGCCAACCTGACCAAATGGTCCAACCTTTTCCATGAGCAGAGATCCAGCGGACTCAGTGTCAAAGACTGGTGTGCTCAGAACAATGTCACCATCCACGCTTTTTACTACTGGAAGCGACTTGCAAAGGAGGCTTATGTCAAGTCTCTGATCCCGGATATCGTTCCACTCACTCCACCTTCTGTTCCGGAAAGACTCCCCGACCCCCAGGTACCATCACACGACTTGTGCAACTTGCGCAACTCGAGTGATACTCAAGAGACCAACGTTCCAAGATCAGATTCCATCACCATCTCAGCTGACAACATAAAGATCGAGATCAGTGCTTCTGCCTCTGACGAACTGATCACCCGGATCATAAAGGCGGTGCGATATGCTTAGGAACGCAGACCCCAACAGCTTTGCCGCAGTCTATGTTGTTTGCGGCTATACAGATATGCGGTACGGTATCGATACCCTTGCAGCGATCATTGAATCCAGGTATCACCTGTCCCTGTTTGTTCCTGACACACTATTCCTGTTCTGCGGAAAGCGTGCTAACAAGATCAAGGGGCTCCTCTGGGAAACTGACGGTTTTCTGCTTCTGACCAAGCGTGTGGAAGTTGGACACTTCACCTGGCCCAGGAACTCCCGTGAAGCAAGGCAGCTCACGCCGGAACAGTTCCGCTGGCTGATGAACGGGTTTGCCATCGATCCGGTCATCAAGCCATCCTATCCGGAAAGATCTGCATGATCTTTTGTGCAAAACATAGAAAATATCATCTTCTGTAAATCCTTTGTTTTCAAAGCCTGTAACCGCTTTTCTGATCCCCTGTGCAGAGTCTCAGGGCATCGTAGAAGCACTTGCAGGCTTTCTCTTTTTTTATTCAGGCTTTGACCTTATCTTCTTTCTAATCTTCCTACACTGCTCTTCATCCATAGTCATTATGCCGAACCGGAAAAACCCGTACAGTGGCATATTTACTGGTTTTGTGTTATAATGTAACCATCTCAAAGGAGGTTCCGTGATGAAGAGCTTTTCTGATCTTTCCGTAGAAGAACTGAATAAGATGGACAAGCGTGTTCTCATCACGATCATTGTCTCCCTGCAGTCGCAGCTGAACACCATCAGTTCTCAGCTGGACTTTCTGACGGAGCAGATCGCCCTGATGAACCAACGTTCCTTTGGGAAAAAGACCGAGCAGATGGATCAGTTCCAGCAGCTTACGATCTTCGATTTCTTCAATGAAACGGAAGCCTTATCAGATGATTCTCCGGAACCGGAGATCACCGAAGTGGTCATCTCTACCCACACCAGACGTAAGAAGACAAAACGCGAGGATCAACTGGAAGGCCTTCCTGCCCGTATCTTTGAACATACGATTGAGAAAGAAGAACTGTCACAGTTATTCCCGGAAGGCTACAAGGAACTCCCGGTAGAAACCTATAAGCGAGTTTCCATCATCCCCCAGACGATCCTGGTTGATGAGCACCATATCCATGTCTATGCTTCCAAAAACAATGATGGCACCATCGTAAGGGCTGACCGTCCGGTGGATCTGTTCCGCAACAGTGTTGCTACTCCTTCCCTGGTCGCTTCCATCATGACCGGAAAATATCAAAACCATCTGCCCCTAGAGCGTCAGGTCCAGGCATTCAAAGCAAACGGGATCAAGCTTGAAACCAACACCCTTGCAAACTGGATGATGCTTGCATCCGATAAGTATCTGAATAAGGTCTATGATGAACTCGTCAGACAGTTGAAAACGCTTTCTGTCATTCATGCTGACGAAACGCCCTTCCGGGTCATCGGAAAACCTAGGATCGATGACGACGGGAAGTCCCTCGCAGACAAAAGCTATATGTGGGTCTACTGGAATGCCGATTGTAATCCCGAAATGCCGGTCGTGAT
>JAFZJK010000022.1 GCA_017553965.1 Lachnospiraceae bacterium
ATACTGCCAGGGAAAAGTGTTACCGCATATGCAAGTCGGGTGATCCGAAGGCACTCGGATACAAAACCTCGGGAGAGTGCGGAACGGCAGTGGGCGTGAAAGAGCTTTCTGAGGTATATGACAGGGCAAGGTATTCCGAGGAGGAGATCACCGAGCAGGACGTACTCACGATGAAAAAAATATATGAGCGTCTGGCAGATTCATAAAGCACATCAACAAAAATGGTGATGTGCTTTTATTATTTTTTTGTAACATATATTATTGGTGAAATATGTTAAAAAAGTACTGAAATAACTATATATACTTTAAGGAGGAAAGAGGTTTGAAAATCGCAGTATTAGGAGCCGGAGCGATGGGCAGCATGCTGGGTGCATACCTGCAGCTTGGCGGGGCAGATGTCACATTGCTTGTAAGAAGAAAAGAATTGGCTGATAAGCTGACTTCTCCCGGAATTGTAATGAGAAGCTATTCGAATGCAGACGGAGAAAAAACGGAAGTGGGTCCTATCCCCATGAAGGCAGCTGTTGACTGCAACGGATTGGGTGAGATGGATGCAGTGCTTGTCATGGTAAAAGGGTGCGATACCAAGAGTGCACTTGAAGGTGCTGCTTCCATTATCGGAGAAAACACTAAGGTCATCACTCTTCAGAACGGTATCGGAAATACCGACATCATTGCGGAGACTGTAAAACAGGAGAATATATATTACGGATGTGTAAATATGTCGGCCATCATGTCGGCACCCGCAGTACTCGATACAGGTCTGTTCGGTGACGTGAATGTGGCTTTCGGTTCCGTTGTAAAAGGCGATGAGCAGAAGAAGTTCGGTGACGAGCTTACAGCTATACTTACAGCAGGCGGCCTTAAGGCAGCATATTCCGATGACATCGATGTTGAAGTATGGTACAAACTCCTTGTAAACATCGCTGTTAATGCGGGCTGCGGTATCGTACGTCTTCGCGGCGGTGAAGCAGGCAATGACCAGGATTTCACACTCCTCGCGGTTGATATGTTAAAGGAGGCTATCGCAGTAGGTATGGCTTCCGGAGTAAAGCTTGACTTTAACTACTTCATGACACATATCCTTCCCGTAGCACGTAAAACCTCAGGACTCCATTATCCTTCCATGGCACAGGATATGCTCATGAAGAAGGCTCCCACAGAGATAGAGTTCATCAACGGTGCGATCGAGCGTTTAGGTAAGAAGGCAGGTATCCCTACTCCTGTCAACACCACCATTTCAAGACTTGTACGTACCATTGAGAGAAATTACGATAAGCAGTATAAGGATAAAACAGGTAAGACCGGTCCTTCATTTAAGGTAAAGATAGCAGAAAAGTTCTGCAAAGGCTGCGGATACTGTATCAAGTACTGTCCCAAGAAGGTGCTTTCTGCAGAGGATGCACTTAATGCAAAGGGATATGTAAAGGTTAAGGTTGCAAATGAGGCAGACTGTATCGGATGTCTTTCATGCAGTACCGTATGTCCTGAAGCAGCTATTACCGTTATAAAGGAGGACTGACATGGAAAAGAAGTTTATGAAGGGTAACGAAGCATTAGCTGAGGCTGCCGTAAGAGCAGGCGTCAGATTCTTCGCAGGATACCCTATAACTCCCCAGAACGAGGTTCCGGAGTATTTAAGCCGCAGATTACCCGAGGTTGGCGGTGTATTTATCCAGGGTGAGAGCGAGATCGCTTCAATAAATATGGTATACGGTGCAGCAAGCACCGGTGTTAGGGCTATGACATCATCTTCAGGCCCCGGACTTTCTCTTAAGTGTGAGGGTATTTCTTATCTTGCTGCAGCACAGCTTCCCGCACTTATAGTAGACGTTAGCCGTGGCGGCCCCGGTCTTGGAAGCATCCAGCCCGCACAGTCCGATTACCTTATGGTGACCAAAGCGTTAGGACATGGCGGACACAGACTTATGGTATTTGCTCCTTCCACACTTCAGGAGATAGTTGATCTTGTATACAATGCATTCGATTACGCAGAGCGTGACAGAAATCCTGTATGCGTGCTTATGGACGGTGTACTTGGTGCCATGATGGAGCAGGTTGAACTTCCTCCCATGAAGGAGCCGAACCCTAAGGCTCAGTCCTCATGGACCATGGGCAGGTGGGAAGGCGAAGAGAAGAGACAGTCACATCTTATCTCTCCCATATATGAAGCAGGCCTCGAAGGACTCAATAAGTCCTTTGCAGAGCGTACAAAGCGTTGGGAAAAGGAAGACGTAAAGGTCGAGGAACTTTATCTTGACGATGCGGAGTATGTGGTTACCGCATACGGTATAGCTGCACGTGTTGTAAAGCAGGTAGTGGAAGAGTTAAGAACCGAGGGTGTAAAGATCGGCGTTATCCGTCCCATCACCTTATTCCCGTTCCCTAAGGAGAGCTTCAATAAGCTTGATTACAATAAGGTTAAAGGTATCATTGATATAGAAATGACCATCCCTGCCCAGATGGGTGAGGATGTTAAGGCAGCAGTAAGCGGAAGAGCACCCGTATACGAGTACGGTCATTCGGGCGGAGTTCTTCTGGACGATTACGATGTTAAGCAGGCTATAAAGAAGATCATAGCCGGAGAGGAGGAGAAATAATGAGTACATTATATGAAAGACCGAAGTCGATCCTCCCTACAGCGTCATCCTACTGCCCCGGATGTCTGCATGCCACAGCTACCAAGATCATAGCTGAGGCTATAGATGAATTAAAGGTAAGGGAAAAGGCGGTTTATGTACTTCCCGTAGGCTGTTCCACACAGGGACTTGTTTCCTGGGACCTTGATATCATAGGTTCGGCACACGGAAGAGCTCCGGCGGTTGCAACCGGTATAAAGAGATGCAGACCCGATTGTCTGGTATTCTGTTATCAGGGTGACGGAGACCTGGCTTCCATAGGACTTGCAGAGATCCTTTCATGTGCAAACCGCGGTGAGAATATCACCATAATCTTTGCAAACAACTCCATATTCGGTATGACCGGCGGACAGATGGCACCTACCACACTGCTCGGACAGAAGGCAACCACAGCCGTTAACGGAAGAAATCTCCTTGGTACCGGATACCCTTTAAGAATGTGTGAGCTTATTAAAGAACTTGATGCTCCCAGGCTTGTTACACGTTGTACACTCCGTACACCGGCAGGTATCAAACAGGCTAAGGCAGCCATCATCAAAGGCTTTAAGAACCAGCTTGAAAATAAGGGCTTTTCATTTATCGAGCTCCTTACAAACTGTCCCACTACATGGCACTGCGATCCTGTCACAAGCTTGGAATTCATGGAAAAGCAGACAGAAAAGTATTTTGAGTGTAAGACTTTTGTGGACAAGGAAGAGAGGTTTGGAGAATGAAATATTCATTACTTATATCAGGTACGGGCGGACAGGGTGTTATGTCAGCAGGAGCTTCTCTTGCAGCTACTGCCGCTGCGATCGGTTTTTCTACCTTTGTTCCATGGTATGGAGCAGCACAGCGCGGCGGTATAGCCAAATGTACCGTAGTGGTTTCCGACAAG
>JAFZJK010000186.1 GCA_017553965.1 Lachnospiraceae bacterium
AACAATAATAATTCGGATTATAATTACGGTTATTCACAAAATAACCAGTATACAAGTAATTCAGGCTATGGTAACTCGGGAGGTTATTATACAGGTACAGGTAATGAATACTATAGTCAGAACCAAAACCAGTATAACGGCGGATATTATTCAGGGCAGGCTGATTACACCAATCGTTTTAATTATAATACGAAGCATAATGAGAAAGATGATGCGATAATGAGCGAGGCAGCCATGTTCATCAATAATAAGAATTTCTTTAGAGCATTGGATCTGCTTAATACGGTTAAGTTTAAAAACGATGTATGGTATTACTATAGCGGTGTGGCCAATCTGGGTTTAGGAAACAATGTAACGGCACTCACACATGCCAAGATCGCTCTCAATATGCAGCCGAACAGACCTGAATATCAGGAGCTTGTTAACTGCATCGACAGCAATACGATGCAGTATCAGGGTAAATCAAATTTGTTCAAGGCTCAAAATCCGAACAACGGCAGCGGTTTATGTGTAAAACTTATCATAGCCAATATAGCACTTAATATATTCTGTGGCGGAAGCGGTGCAATATGTAACGGCCTGTGTGCGGTTTGCTGATCTTATTGGTTATCTTCGGAGAAACAAACAGTATATGAAAAAAGTACTATTTTTATTATTGCTGACATTGTCAGTCGGAGTTTTATCCGGCTGTAAAGCTAAGCCGGTCGAAAGCGTAAGCGGTACCGGCTTTTATTTTGATACCTTTTGTACTTTTACTGTATATGGAACTGAGGATGAAAGCATAATAGAAGATCTGAAAGCAGAGTGTCTAAGGTATGAAAAAGTATTCAGTACTACAAATTATGAAAGCGAGCTATACAGACTTAATCACGGGGAGACAAATGAGGTATCCGAAGATCTTTACGAATGTGTCAGCCGTGCACTTTCCTTATGTTCATACTCAAAAGGGCATTATGATATAAGTATAAGACCGATAAGCAGGCAGTGGAGCTTTACGCAGTATGACCAATGCGTACCTGATAAAGAAAGTATAGATGAGGGGTTAAAAAGGGTAAATTACAGTGATGTTATATTAAAAGCCGATGACGGAAAGTACCGGATCGAGATGGCTAACGATATGCAATTGGATCTGGGATCGGTAGCCAAAGGCTATATAGCCGACAGATTAGGTGAACTTCTGATGAATAAGGGGATTAAATCAGCTGTGATCTCTTTGGGCGGAAATGTTAAATGCCTGGGCTCAAAACCGGCTTATAACGACAGTGAAGAGTATACACCATTCCGCATAGCGGTCAAGTCGCCTTTTGCCGGTGAGGACGGTAGTAATGAAGGAGATAACGGATACGCTGATATCGTATATATAAAGGATATGTCCGTAGTTACTTCAGGGATATATGAAAGAGGTTTTGAAAAGGATGGAGTTTTCTATCATCATCTGCTCGATGCAAAGACAGGATATCCGGTAGAAAATGACCTGGCATCGGTAACCATCATCACCGAATCTTCATATAATGCTGATCTGTTAAGTACGGTGTGCTTCTTACTTGACTACGATAAAACCGTAGAATTAAAGAATGCAGGTATCATAGAAGATTTTGAAGCAGAGTTTATATATAAGGACAGAAGTGTAAGGAGGACAGAAGGTTTCGAAAAGTATATAAAGACAGAATAAAGCACATTAGGGGAGTATATTGGGTAAAGAAATAGTTTTAAGATAAGGAGAAGATGGGGATGGATGTAAATACCAGATATAGCGGAATTGCCAGATTGCTCGATGAACGTGATTATGTTAACGCGAGGACAATGCTTCTTGCTATGCGCCAGAACAGGGATAATCAATGGTATTATTATAGTGCTGTGGCAAATCTTGGACTGGGTTATACCACTACTGCACTGGATCTGGCAAAAAGGGCTAAAGCAATGAATCCGAAACCTGAATATGATGACCTGATACAAACTATAAGGTCGAAGATAGACAGTGATGAAGATGGCTTTGACCGGATAGGACCGCCTCTTCCAAAGTCCAAATCCCAAGGGTTTAAGACATTTTTTAAGAAAATAGGGAGCGGTATCGTTGAATTTTTCTGTATTATAGGTGATTTCTTCAAAGGAATACTTGAATTAATTGGGCTTATAAGCGAATCCGGTAATAAACATAAATACTGATCAATTTTCTTAAAAAATTAACAAAAAATAGTTGTAATTATTAAAAAAATTTAGTAAAATAGACAAAGTAGTTTTATTAAATGTATTGGAGGAAACAGTAATGAACACCTATAAGAGCGAAGCGATTCGTAACGTAGCTATTTTGGGCCATGGCGGAAGCGGAAAGACAACTCTCGTTGAAGCTATCGCACTCACTAAGGGTATTATCTCACGTCAGGGGCGCGTTGAGGAAGGTAATACCATCAGTGACTATGATAAAGAAGAGATCAAGCGTACCTTCTCTATCAGCACATCACTTATCCCTGTTGAGCATGACGGGATCAAGATCAATTTCCTTGATTGTCCCGGATATTTCGACTTCGTAGGAGAAGTTGAAGAGGCACTTGATGCAGCAGGCGCTGCAATCATCGTTGTTAATGCTAAGGCAG
>JAFZJK010000187.1 GCA_017553965.1 Lachnospiraceae bacterium
ATCTTAACTCCAGATATGAGATCTCCGAAGCTTCCGATACACCTCTCCAGCTTGGGATATATAACAAGGATCTTCACTTAAATGTCTGGATTAATTATAATACCAATTCGCAAAGTTTCGAGTTAGATGCTTACGAAGACGAAGAAAAAGGAAGAAGTCAAGGAATATTAAAGTCCGCACTTGACAGTGGTTTTACCGGACAGATAAAAGAAGAAGATATCAGAGAATATAATGTATCCGGTTGGTTTGAAAAAGAGGAGTTTGTTTCAAACATTGAGGATATGCTGTATATCCTGCGTATAGCTCTTGAAAGCGACTTTTCAGAGATGGATGAAGATGTGTCCTGGGAAGGGCTCGGATTTATCAATTGGGGAGCAAAGAACCATGACCCGGTTGATGAAGCAAAGGCAGTGCTTGCAGAGTTTATAAAAAATAATGGGATATATTTTCCGGATGAAGAGATCCATTTTCTGAAAAAGTATTATGAAGAGTTATCTGCCTATGTCAGGGCCGATCTTAGAATTATATATAACACAGAAGTTCGGATTGTGGCAGTATCATCTGAGTACAAGGCAGACAGTATACAGTTTGTTATCGAAAACTTGAGCTTATCCACGAACGTTGTTGTTTATTACAATAGTGAAACAGGGGATTTTGATTTCCGGGCTTCGGAAATATTACCTTACGGAGAGATCAGGGTTATAATCCAAGGTACTTTATGGGATTATCTGCACGGATTTGAGGACAAGCTTTCATTCGTTCAGCCTGAAAACAGTTCTTTACAGGACTTTAAGGATAATGCCCGTTTACTTGCAAATCTGCTGCGTTCGTGCATTGAGGAAATGCTTAATGAGATGAACAACGGTCTTTCATTGGAATCCCTGGGAATTGATTATTGGTTTTGATGTAAGAAGCCGGAACATCGGTATAAAGTTTAAATTAAGTTGAGAGATTGGAAAAATGCGGTACAAGAATAAACGTACGGTTTTATTATATATATTGGTATTCCTGCTGGTGAGCCTTATAGGAATGCTTTATTCTTCGTACCCGTTTTTTAAAAACTTTTCCGAGATTTTTTACGGCGGCTTGATAGTTGTGTGGGCCATGACGGTACTCCGAAGGATCATAGAGTCGCAGTTGAAGGAATTATTGATAGAAATAGCTATTCTGCTACTTCTACTTATATTGTTCCAGGCACTCCGGTTCAGATTTGATCAGGGATATGTTACCGTACATCGGTTTATGTGGTATTGTTATTATCTCCCGATGCTGTTTATACCGGTGATATCGTTTAAGCTGTCTTTAAGGTGCGGCAGGTCGGAGGAACTGCCGATAAGACCGATATGGAATCTTCTGCTTGTCCCTTCTGCGGTTTTAAGCCTCTTGGTCCTTACCAATGACAGGCATCATCTGGTATTCCGGTTCCCTGATCCGGAAGGTCTTGGATACGATGTATATACACATGGACCGGTATATATAGCAGCGATCGTATGGATATCCGTGCTTCTTATAGCAACTGTGGTCATAACCATCATCCGGTTTTCAAGTAAACCGGTAAGAAAGGATTCATGGGCATATTATGTAGTTCTTTCGGTATCGGCATATTTCCTGCTTACGGATTATTTTGATGTTGCGCCTGTTATCAACGGGGTACAATATCTTACCCCGGTAGAAACGTTTACCATTTTTACTTTGTGCGGCTGGGAGGCATGTATTCAGACTTGTCTTATCCCTTCCAACAGCGGATACAAATACTTTTTTGAAAACTCCGGTCTTATAGCCAGGATCACCGACAAAAACGGTAAGGTGATGATAGCATCCAAGGGACCCGAGTTTGATTTTGACCACGCCGATGAAAACTACCATATACTTGAAAAGGATGTATGGGGCGGAAAGCTGAGTTATGCGGAAGATATCTCGGGTATAACCGAGTCAAACAGGGAGTTAAAGGAAATATCGGAAAGACTCCTGGAGGAAAACGCTCTGCAGGAAGCTGAAAACAAGCTGCAGGAGGACCGCGTACATGTATCCGTGATGAATAAGCTCTATGATGATATCACGGAGTTTTCTTCTGAAAAGACAAAAGAGATAGAAAAACTTCTTACAACTACGCAGGATGATGCAGCTTTTAAGCAGAATCTTGAGAAGGCATGCATACTTGCTTCCTATATAAAAAGAAGAGGAAACCTTTATATACTTGGAGAGGAAAACAGGCATTATGATTTTAATGACCTGTACCTGTCTTTTAAGGAGTCGCTTGACTACTTTGCATTAAGCGGAGCAAGGACTCTCCTTACCTGTGGCAGCAGGGCGGAGATAGATAAGGATGCAGGACTTGCTGCATATGACTGTCTTGAAGAGTTTTTGGAAAAGAATGACCGGGATACAAAGAATCTTTTGGTCCATATGGAAGCTTCGGAAGCGCAGCTGATACTGAATTTTATGCTTGACCGGAAAAAGGACGGGGATGGTACTGATAAACCCTCGGAAGAGTCTTTTTCCTTCCGGTTTGAAAACAAAGCTGGAAGGGAGGCGGTATCATGACCTTTTTATATGACCTCCCTACATTTGCCGTTACAGTGCTCTTGTGTTCCGTATTTCTTATACTCTGGCTTACTATGATGCTTTTGGCTGAATCGGTATACCAGAGGATGTACAGGGGCTTCAGTGTCTTTTTCTTCCTTATAGTAATAGTGAACTACCTTTTCTTCCAGATGTGTCTGAACGAAAAATACCGGATAATGCTCTGGGGTGTTATCGCATATATAATTGTGATGATACTGTTTGATATATTTATAATAAGGAAAGGAATGAAATACAGGCAGGAGAATTTTACTGTTATATCCGTAAAACAGGGGCTTGATGCTATGGAAGAGGGTATATGCTTCTATACCGAGAACGGATTGCCCCAGTTTACAAACAAATATATGAATGATGTAAGCCTTGCCTTGTCCGGCAGGACCATAGTTGATGCTTCGAAGTTCTGGAAAAATCTTTTGGAAAAAAAGATCAACCCGGACTGCGAAGTGATCACCAGTATCGGGGATATGGTAATCGTAAAGACTCCCGACAAGGTATGTGCTATTTCAAACCGTGATATCGGCGGAGAACTGAAAGAGATGGTCATGGTTGATATCACCGGTGAATACGGGACCTTTGAAGAATTGCTGAAAAAGTACGATTCTTTGGAATTGCAGCAGGAAAGACTTAAAGAGTATAACAGGAATGTGACCAGTGCTACCATAGAAAGAGAGCTTTTAAGTGCTAAGGTGCATATCCATGACGAGCTGGGTGAGATCTTGCTTGCGGCAAAGAGATATATACAGACAGAGGATGCAGATAGGCACACAGGAGATATAGACAGACAGACCATTACCGATCTGTGGCTTAGGAACCTTAGCCTATTGGGAGTGGAAAGAGAAAAAGCAGAGCAGGACGAATACGGCGAGATATACCGTGCAGCCACTGATATAGGTATGAAGATAGAGGTAAAGGGAGAATTGCCCGATGCCGGGAATGCCAAATCGGTAGTGGCATCGGCGCTTCATGAATGCCTGACTAATACTTTCAGACATGCCGGAGGGGATACGGTATACGTGGAAGTTGCTGAAAAAGATGGGGAAAGCACCTATATTTTTACGAATAACGGTAATCCGCCCGAAGGAGATATTGAAGAACGAGGCGGTTTAAAGTCCTTAAGAAAGATGGCTGAAGACGCGGGCTTTAATATGAAGATAGAAACTGTCGACGGTTTCAGGCTAATCTTGAATGGCTGATGAGGTGTAGAAAATATATATAACGGAGAAAAAGAAAATGTGGAACGTACTTATAGTTGATGATCAGAACACATCAAGACATCTGATGGAGATGATGGTGGAGAGCAGTGAGAATTATAAACTGCTCAAGGCAATACCTTTGGCAAAGATGGCAGATATCTATGCACTCACCATGCCGGTCGACCTTATAATAATGGATGTGGTAATGGCAGAGGGACCGAGCGGCCTGGAGGTTGCGGAAAAGATCAAAAAGAGCAAACCCGAGATAAAGATACTGCTCGTAACATCCATGCCGGAGGTCAGCTTTATGGAAAGAGCCCGTAAGGCGGGAGTGGACAGCTTTTGGTATAAGGAAACAGATGAGAGTCCGCTGCTCAGTGTTATGGACAGAACTATGGCGGGAGAAAAAATATATCCGGATGCACCGCCCACAGTTAAGATGGGTCTGGCGGATAGTTCCGAATTTACCGAAAGAGAACTGGAAGTACTTCGTATACTTACAACCGGCTGCCCGGATCAGGAGATCGCAGACAGGCTGAATATCAGCTTTTCAACCGTAAGGACGCATATAAACCACATGCTGGATAAGACAGGGTTTGAGACCAGGACCGAGTTGGCTATACATGCAAGGCTTTCGGGTATCGTAATACCGGACATGTGAGATAGAGACTATCCGCGGCAAATTCCGATATATACGCATACGGCGTAGCCGGATAGTTTATGAGTGTGCCTTGGTCGGGCGCGGATAGTCTTGTAATTGAAAGACCATATATATATAGACAAAAATCCCGATGTGGTGTATAATATAAGACAGTAAAATACAAACTAGGAGGAGTAGTTATGGGTTTTTTCGATAATCTCAAGAATTCTGCTGTAAACAGTCTTAAGCAGAATACCAACAGCGCTGTTAATAATGCTTTTTATAATGCAACAGGCGGCAACAAGGATGGAGTAGGAAAGGGTAAGAACAGCTCTCAGACATTTACTTTCAGCAGCATTCCCAACAGTGTAGCTGAACTTCAGGCATTCCCTGAGGCTTGTCTTGATTCACCTTTCAAGACTACAGCACTTGTGCTTCTTGCACTTTGTAACTATGAGAGAAATGTAGATACCACTCATGAAATGCTTAACTTCCTTAAAGGACCGGAAGAGCTTTCGGGTTATGAGAAGAGCTTCCTCAAGGAGCGCCTTACCGGAAAGTATTACAAGCCTTTCTCGTACTTTGCAGGAACATCACCCAAGAACGGCTATATCCCTACAGAGCCATTTACAATCACAGTTTATGAGAACCCTTATTCATTCGACAATGAGAATTGGGCTGTTATGTGGGTAAAGAGCAGTGGTGCTGATAATGACAGACAGATCAAGCTCAGAAGAAAGCCTTCAACCAATCAGTGGTTCTTAAATGATATCCAGTGCTTAAGTGATATCAGAATACCTGAGTCCGAGGATCCTTGGGCATAAAAAGTTAAGTACGGGCTGTCGCAGTAAATGCGGCAGCCTTTATCATATATCGCAAAAGATATCGGAAGCGGCTCTGTCCGGGCAGCATCCCGGACGAGATTGCCACACAGGCAATTCGTCCCGGGAGCATACCCGTCACGAGC
>JAFZJK010000188.1 GCA_017553965.1 Lachnospiraceae bacterium
CCTGTAGCTTCTGCCTTTTCAAGTGCTGCTCCGATAACAGGTCTTGTCTCAACAGTGATACCTGCCTGCTTCATAAGAAGCTCGATCTTAAGCACCTGATCGTTATCGGCATTTCCTGAGCGCATCTGGCACAGTGTATTATAATAACGTCGTATGATTTCCTGGTTTGCTGCTTCTTTTACCACATCATCATCTATGATGCAGTTACCGGCCATGTTTACACCCATATCCGTAGGGGACTTATACGGTGATTCGCCCAGGATGGACTCAAACATAGCATTGAGCACGGGGAAGACTTCAACATCACGGTTATAGTTGACAGTAAGGTCACCATATGCCTCAAGATGGAACGGGTCGATCATGTTTACATCGTTAAGGTCAGCTGTAGCAGCCTCGTAAGCGAGGTTTACCGGATGCTTTAACGGCAGGTTCCAGATAGGGAATGTCTCAAACTTTGCATAGCCCGCCTTGATCCCACGCTTGTTTTCATGGTAGAGCGGAGAAAGACATGTAGCCATTTTTCCGCTGCCGGGACCGGGAGCTGTGATAACTACCAGCGATCTTTCAGTTTCTATATAATCATTTTTTCCGTAACCTTCATCACTTACTATGAGCGGTATGTTAGCAGGATATCCGGGGATACTGTAATGTCTGTATACTTTCAGTCCGAGAGCTTCCAGTTTTTTCTGATAAGCTTCTGCCGAAGGCTGTGAAGCGTACTGGGTAAGTACAACGCTTCCGACATATAAGCCGTAACCGCGGAATGCATCTATCAAACGGAGCACATCAGCATCATATGTGATGCCGAGGTCACCTCTTACTTTATTCTTCGCTATATCGCCTGCGTTGATGACGATAACGATCTCAGCCTGGTCTTTAAGCTGAGCCAGCATGTTTATCTTACTGTCGGGCGCAAATCCCGGGAGTACACGGGAAGCGTGAAAATCGTCAAATAGCTTTCCTCCGAATTCCAGATACAGCTTTCCTCCGAAGCTATCTATACGCTCCCTGATATGCTCAGACTGCATCTTAAGGTATTTGTCATTGTCAAATCCAATCTTAAACACGGTATTTGCTACCCTCCTTCTACGATCCTAGTAGTTTAATATTTTAAGTGTCTTATCCGTATGTCAGCCTTGTCTTCCCAACATAACCGACCATCGAGAGATTTAGATACAGTTAGAATATAATGTTATATAACAGTATTTCCGTCTCTCTCAAAACAGAAAAATTATAACAAAATACCACTTTGATTTCAATATAAATATCATTTTTTTAGCAAAAAAATATTGCCAAAAACGAAAAAAAAGCTTATTCTGTATACAGGGAAATTTCGGGATTTGAAGGATTGTATTAATAGAATTTTCACAATTATCCTTTATACTTAGCTTCGTAGTATTTGGCGATGAAAGAACCCGCGAAAGGGAATGAAATTTTTATTATATATAGAAGGAAGAAGTCATGGATCTTGCGCACATACTCCACCTTATAGGCGGCATAGGACTGTTTTTGTACGGAATGAAATACTTAGGCTCCTCTCTTGAACGACTGGCGGGAGCCCGTTTGGAAAAGACGCTTGAAAAGCTCACCGGTAACAGATTTAAGGGGCTTTGTTTCGGTGTACTAGTAACAGGAGTTATACAGAGCTCCTCGGCTACCACGATCATGCTGGTCGGTTTTGTTAACGCCGGCATCATGAAACTGACTCAGACCATCCCCGTGTTACTCGGTGCCAATATCGGTACCACCGTAACCGGTCAGATACTCCGTCTGGGCGATGTCGAAGGCGGCGGCAGTACCATACTTGGTATGTTAAAGCCCTCTTCCTTTGCTCCTCTTATGATAGGTATCGGTGCATTCATAATGCTCATGAGCAAGAAAAAGAAGCCCAATGACATAGCTTCAATACTTCTTGGTTTCGGTATCCTTTTCTTCGGTATGACGACCATGGAAACCGCTCTTGATCCGTTAAAGACATCAGAGTCATTCCATGAAGCATTTACTACATTTACCAATCCCTTTATCGGCCTGGCGCTGGGTATATTACTCGCCATGATCCTGCAGAGTTCATCTGCTGCAGTCGGTATCGTACAGGCAGTAGCTGCAGCTACCGGTAACATCACGATGGCTATCGTAGCTCCCATGGTAATAGGTATCAGTATCGGTAAGCTTTTCCCTGTATTCCTTGCCAGCATCGGCACCAAAAAGGAAGCCCAGCAGGTAGCTCTTTCACAGCTCTTCATCAGTGCTGTGGGCGGTATACTCGGAATGCTCGTCTTCTATTTGGCTATAGTACCCCTTAACCTCATAAATATGGATGCGGTTATGAACCGTGGTAACATAGCGGATTTCAATACCTTCTACAACATCATCGTCAGCTTGTTCTTCCTGCCCTGGTGCAGCCTGATAGCAAAGATAGTAAAGAAGATCCGCAAGGATGCAAAGCCCAGCAAGATCGATCAGGAGCTGGCTATGCTCGACGTCATATTCTTAAAGACTCCTTCCGTAGCTTTGGAGCAGTGCCGTAAGGTTATAAACGGCATGGGAACCACCGTAATAGAGAACTACGGTATAGCCATGGATATGCACGAAGAATTCAAC
>JAFZJK010000189.1 GCA_017553965.1 Lachnospiraceae bacterium
ATGGATGCAGCCAGGACACATAAAAGAGGTTCTGCATATGCTGTATTCATGACTTTGTGGTATTTTATCGAAACAGTTGGTACAGTGCTCGTTCTTGCTTATACTTTTATCGCTTGCGTATTGCTGGTATCCGGACTGGTTCAGTCAAACATTTTACTCTCCGGCATAGACAATCAAGCAATAGCAAAGTGCGTTACGAATGACTTTGTAACACCGGTGCTTATCTTACTCGCTTTCATCTTGGTATTTTTCTTTGCTGATAATAACCAGATGATAATACGTATCAAATGGACCCCCAAAAAGAGGATCTTTGTGGCATGCATCTTACTTGCTATAGCAGGGCTGATCGCTTTTCAGGGGTCAAGCTGTAAAAAAGAACGTCTGGTTTTGAGAGAAAACAGTATTTCGGTGATGCATGGAGTTGAAAAAACATACAGTCTTGATGAGATAAAGGATTACAAAATTTATTATAAAGATTCTGATATCAAGATGAAAGTTACCTTTGCAAATGGAACAACCGAGGATATATTTTATTCCTCATCCACATACACAGACGGATGGAGTGAGAGGTATTCAAGTGACTACCAATATATGGCCGAACTGGTGGATAAACTCCTTATAAAAGGTGTAAAAGGCTCGGTAGAAGAAAACGTTACAAATGCCCTTAGCTCAAAGCAGGTTACTGTAAATGACAAGGCATATCTGGAGCACGTGATCAAGGTATTGGGATGAAAATAATAATATAAAAAAATATTACAAAAATAGTTGACAAATAAATAATATATGATTATAATCGTAAAAAATTGAACAAGTTAAACCGTTGAAGCGGAAGAAAAAGTATTTTATCGCCAGGAAAGCAAAGCTTTTTCAGCGAGTCCGGGACAGTGTGAGCCGGGTGGTACGAGGAATGCGTGAGGGAAACCTCTTATATGGTCCGCTGAGGGCATGGGGAAAGAGATAAGCTCGAGTATCCGTGACGTAAGGCATACGTAAGTTGCCGGAGATATGTTGGTATCTTGCAAGAGCACGGGTCATACCGTGAATCAAGGTGGCACCGCGGATAAAGTATATTATTCGTCCTTGACAGAAGAATATTCTGTCAAGGACTTTTTTATTGCAAGAGATGATAGGATAATAAGCCTTCTCCTCAAGGAGAAGGTGCCCCGAAGGGGCGGATGAGGTGTAAAAAGGAGGCAAAACATGAGCGAGATTTTAGAAAACGCAGTTAAAGGCAGATTCGGTGAGTTCGGAGGACAGTACATCCCCGAAACACTTATGAACGAGATCCATAAGCTTGAAGCAGCTTATGAGCATTACAAAAACGATCCGGAGTTTGTAGCGGAGCTGGATAAACTGAACAGGGAATATGCAGGCCGTCCTTCACTTCTCTATTACGCATCAAAGATGACTAGGGACTTAGGCGGAGCAAAGATCTACTTAAAACGTGAGGATCTTAACCACACCGGTTCACATAAGATAAACAACGTACTTGGTCAGGTCTTACTTGCCAAGAAGATGGGAAAGACCAGAGTCATAGCCGAGACCGGTGCAGGTCAGCATGGAGTGGCTACAGCCACTGCAGCGGCACTTATGGATATGGAATGTGAGATATTCATGGGTGAGGAGGACACCATAAGACAGTCCCTTAACGTATACCGTATGGAGCTGCTCGGTGCAAAGGTACATGCGGTAAAGACCGGTACAAAGGTCTTAAAGGATGCCGTAAACGAGGCGATGCGTGAGTGGACTTCCAGAGTGGATGATACACTTTACGTACTCGGTTCTGTTATGGGACCTCATCCGTTCCCTACCATAGTTAGAGATTTCCAGTCTGTAATAAGCAAGGAAAGCAGGGCACAGATACTTGAAGCTGAAGGGAAACTTCCTGATGTCGTAATAGCCTGCGTGGGCGGCGGAAGCAATGCGATCGGTTCCTTCTATGAATACATAAAGGACGATGGAGTAAAGCTTATAGGCTGTGAGGCAGCAGGACTCGGAGTTGACAATCCCAAGAACGCAGCTACGATGGCAAACGGTTCCATGGGTATCTTCCACGGCATGAAATCACTTTTCTGCCAGGATGAATACGGACAGATAGCTCCGGTATATTCCATCTCCGCAGGACTTGATTACCCCGGTATCGGACCTGAGCATGCATACCTCGCATCCATCGGCAGAGCACAGTATGTACCGATCACTGATGAGGAAGCAGTAAGAGCTTTTGAGTACCTGTCAAAGACAGAAGGTATCATCCCCGCTATCGAGAGCAGCCACGCAGTAGCACATGTAATGAAGATAGCACCTAATATGCCAAAGGACAGCATCATAGTATGTACCATATCCGGCCGAGGCGACAAGGATGTGGCAGCTATAGCAAGATACCGTGGCGTCGAGATATACGAGTGATACATAACAAACAAACTCCACTGCTACGCAGCGGAGCCGTAAGATAATGATATTATAAGGAGTAGTGATTAATAAATGAGCAGGATAGGAAACGCATTTAACAATAAAAAAGCATTCATAGCCTTTCTTACAGCAGGGGATCCGGATTACGAGACAAGCCTTGCAAATTTCAGGGCAGTGATCGAGGCAGGAGCAGATCTGATAGAGGTAGGCATTCCTTTTTCTGACCCGATAGCTGAAGGACCTGTCATCCAGGAGGCCGATATAAGAGCTCTTTCATCCGGTATGACCACGGACAAGGTATTTCAGCTGGTTAAGGATCTAAGAAAAGATTATGATCTTCCGATCGTATTTATGACATATGCAAACCCTGTATATCATTACGGTGCGGACAAATTCTTTAAGAATGCATCGGAAGCAGGAGCTGACGGCATCATCATTCCCGATTGTCCGTTTGAAGAGCGCGGTGAATTTGAGGACAGTGCAGCTAAATACGGCATGGACTTTATATCGATGATAGCTCCCACCAGTGAGGACAGGATAAAGACCATTGCGGCGCAGGCAAAAGGCTTCATATATGTAGTTTCTTCACTTGGTGTTACAGGTGTCAGAAGTTCGATAACCACGGACCTTGATTCCATAATTAAGCTTATAAAGGAAGCTACCGATACACCCGCAGCCATAGGCTTTGGTATCAGTACTCCCGAGCAGGCAGCTACAATGTCAAAGAAAGCCGATGGTGTGATCGTAGGCTCCGCCATGGTAAAGATCGTTGCACAATACGGTAAAGAAGCTCCCGCAAAGCTTTCCGAATACGTAAAATCTATTAAAAACGCAGTGTGACAGGGGGACGGTTCTCTTGTCACACCAGTAGAAAGGAACAAACATGAAAATAGAACCCGGTACAATAAAAATGAGAGAACTCGCTGAAAAGGGTGAGTACAGGATCATGCCTGTAAGCGCTGAGCTCTTATCCGATTTCATAACACCTATCGAGGTCTTAAGAAAGCTTAAGAACGTATCAAAGCATTGCTACATGCTTGAGTCAGCAGGCTCTGACATGAAATGGGGCAGATATACATTCCTGGGCTTTGATCCCAAGCTTTGCATCACCTGTATAGACGGTGAGCTTAAAGCCGGGGATGTTAAGATAAAAACCGACAATCCTTCGGACTATATCAGACAGATCTTAGCAGAATATAAGAGCGTGCGTTTTGATAATCTGCCTCCCTTTACAGGCGGACTTGTAGGATATTTCGCATTTGACTACTTAGGCTACAGCGAGCCTGAAGCTAAGAGAAATCCTGAGGACACCGAAGGCTTCAATGATGTGGACCTGATGTTGTTTGATAAGGTTATAGCATTTGACAATGTATGCCAGAAGATAATCCTTATCGTAAACATGAAGCTTGACGAAGGTATGACCGGGTACAATAAAGCGGCTATGGAGATCAAGCACTTAGCTGATCTTATCAAAAACGGTGAAAAGAAGCAGGAAAAGCCCGGAAAACTTATGGGTAGCGTTACTCCGCTTTTCGAAAAGCAGGCATTCTGTGATATGGTTAAAAAGGCCAAGAAATATATCTATGAGGGCGATATCTTCCAGATAGTGCTTTCCAACAGGCTGAGTGCTCCTTTTGAGGGAAGCCTGCTTAATACATACAGGATGCTTAGAACAGTTAATCCTTCACCTTATATGTTCTATTTCTCAGGTACGGATATCGAAGTGGCCGGTGCTTCACCCGAGACTCTGGTAAAGCTGGAAGACGGAGTGCTTCACACATTCCCCTTGGCAGGTACCAGACCCCGCGGTAAGACAGAGGAAGAGGATAACAGATTGGAAGCAGAGCTCCTTAAGGATGAAAAAGAGCTTGCAGAGCACAATATGCTCGTAGACTTAGGTAGAAACGACTTAGGAAAGATCAGTAAGTTCGGTACAGTAAGTGTGGAAAAGCTCCACAGTATAGAGCGTTTTTCACATGTAATGCATATCGGCTCAACAGTAAGAGGCGAGATAAGGGATGACAAGGATGCGTTAGACGCCATAGAGGCAGTGCTTCCGGCAGGTACACTTTCGGGTGCTCCCAAGATCAGAGCCTGTCAGCTTATAGGAGAGCTTGAGAACAACAAACGCGGTATCTATGGCGGCGCCAT